>JAKAZF010000090.1 GCA_021826605.1 Planctomycetota bacterium
CGAGGATCAAGGCCGGTGGATTCAATGATTTCAGCGGTGCCAGATATTCCGCCAATACCGCCTGCACAACCGAGCTGTCTTCCTCCCGACCTTCCTCAATCATTGGCACGAGCAATGGACACGCACGCCCCACCAGGTGAACGGCCGGATCACGTCGGCTTACCGCATGCACATACGCCCGGCTGGAGATCGTTGCTTCCGTGGCCAGCAACCCAATAGCGCAATCACCGGCGGGCCGTTGCCGCCGCGCCAGCCGCACGGCGGCTTCCGCCCCGGGTTCCAGAACACCGATAACGGGAACGGAGAATTCGATCAGCAGTTCCTGCAGGGCCGTGGCACTGACCGTATTACATGCCACGACCAGAAGTTTGGGATTCATCTGCATGAGAAATCGCAAACATTGTCGCGCGAATTGCAAAACCGTGCGCGGAGATTTCGTGCCGTAAGGCAGCCGGGCGGTATCACCAAAGTAAATCAGCGATTCAGCGGGTAAATGCCGGTGCAGCGCCTGCGCAACGGTTAAGCCGCCAAGTCCGGAATCAAATACGCCAATCGGACGATTGGTTCCCATGATCTGATCCGATTGTTTAACTGCCATTTCCAAAGCCATCATTTCCCAAGATTGTCAAGCCGACGGGCTGTTCAACGAATCAACCGGCGCTGCCGCGCAAGTATTACCGCGAGTATATTAACGCCAGCGGCATAGGATGCCCAGTCAACAGAATTTATACTCACGAGATGGAGTTATGCGGCTTTCCACCGGTGCAGCAGATTGATGCAGTCATCGGCACTGCCGGGGCTGGCATATAGATTTCCCTGAACCAGATCACAACCCAGGCGGCGTACAACGACATCCTGGTCCCTGGTTTCCACGCCACCGGCGGTAACTTGTATTCCCAGACGATGGGTAAGATCGGTAAGCCCGGCCAGCAGATCAATATCTTGCTGGGATTTCGGTAATCCACCAATGAATTGGCGGTCGATTTTAACGCGATTAATCATCAGCCTGCGCAGGCAAGCCAGCCCGCTTTTCCCACCCCCAAAATCGTCGAGTGTCAGTCCCACACCCATCTGTCGGATATTCCGCAGAATCTCCTGGGCATCGTTTTGCAGCAGTCCGGATTCTGTTATTTCCAGATCCAGGTTCTGCGGTTCCAGACCGCTGGATATCAGAACACTTTCAACTACCGAAATCAGATTCTGATCCGAACATTGAAAGGGAGAAAGATTGAATGCCAGTCGCAGCCTGATGCCCTGACGACGCCAGGCGGCCATTTGTTCGCCGGCATTTTGCATGAGAACCGGTCCAAGCTTTCGCATAAACCCGGTGCGTTCGGCGATTGGCAGAAACTCGGCTGGCACCAGCAACCCCAAGTCCGGATGCCGCCAGCGCAGAAGCGCCTCAACGGCAACAGGCTTAAGGCTTTGCGCGTCCAACATTGGCTGATAATGAAATACGAATTCCCTGGCCTGCATGGCCTTCTGCAGCGAGCCACGCAACCGGGTTTCGCGCGTAATCTGATCGGTCAGGGCGGAATTATGGAATGCAAGCTTGCGGCCCCCCTCCCGCTTGGCACGGTACATGGCTTGATCGGCGGCGGCGATTAATGATTCCGGCGTTTTTCCATTGCGCGGATACATTGCGGCACCGATGCTCACGCCCACATACACCACCGAGCCATCAGCGACGATCGGCTGGCGCATGGCTTCGATCAGACGATGCGCCAATTCCGCCGGATCACTTTCATTGGAAACGGTGGGGATGAAAACGGCGAATTCATCGCCGCCAATCCGGGCGATCATGTCTCCGGTGCGGGAACTGTGTTTGAATCGCTGAGCCACTTCGCACAACACGCGATCTCCCGCGGAATGGCCCAGACGATCGTTTACGGGCTTAAAGCCGTCGAGGTCCAGGAAAAGTACCGCGGATTTGCCATTTATACGCTCGGCCTGCGCCAGACCATAGGTAAGCCAATTCATGAACATCGCACGATTGGGCAGATCCGTTAACGGATCGTTATTGGCATTATGGGTAAGACGATCCGTGATTTCCGTGTTACGGCGAAAATCATGGACAAACCGCCAATACATTCCCGCCAGCGTTACCAGCAGAACCACCCCAAAACCGCTTACGATGATTTTTGTCATGCGCGTACGGCGCCGCGCCAGCACATGTTCATAAATCGCGGTGCGATTGTATTGGTTCCGGATGCCCGAGAGTTCGGCACGCAACAGGTTCATTAATTGTTCGCCGACGTTGGTTCGCACGATATTGGCCGCGGCGGTGAAGCCCCGGTTGGTACGCACGCGGATGGTCTGATCAATTTCGGCGATTTTTTCCGCCGCGAGCGTCCGCATATTGGTGATCAAGCGCGTATTTGAAGGCGTTGCCGGCAGCAACCGCCCGAGTCGCTGAATTCGCTGGTCAATGGAAACACTGCCACGATGATACGGTTCAAGATAGTTTAGCTGACCCGTAATGAGATATCCGCGCTGGCCGGTTTGAATATTTTCCAGACCAAGAAGAATGGAATCGGCCGTTTGAACGATTGATGATGCCCGGCGCAACCGCTGCTGAGCGGCCAACGCTCGTCCGTCCTGCCAGATGGCGACGAAACCCAAGCCGACCACCAGCAAGATCAGCAGCAATCCCAGAACGATTGTTCCGGCTTTCGGGATCAGTACGCCCACACGTCGGAGAGAAGCCATCGCTGCCATCATGCTGTTGACCTTCCGACTCATTACGCGCCCGTCAGGAGTCAAGGCGCTACACCCACAACCTCGTTGCTCTCAAACCCGGTTTGATTACGGTCCCGCCAATTTCCACCCATCCTATTGTGCCAACGCGGCAAGGATATTTCAATTGCCAGCCATTAAGATTTTTCCGACAACCGATAACCAAAGCAGTCTCGGCGGGCATCTGGTAATATATCGGGCAATGGATTAAGGTCTGCGAAGCAGTCCCCGGCTTGGAGATGCGGATATGTCACAATTCATGGGTAGCTTTTCCGATAATTCTGACAGCGGTATTCCGTTGGCGTCCGAACAGCCCGCACCGGCGGTTTCGGAGCCGGGCCAGCAGCCGCTACCGCCGGCCGGACCGGGGGCCGCGGCCAATCGCGTTGTCGCATCCGATGTGCAGACAGTTGAACAACTTTCGCGGGCGTATCAGGCGATTACCGAACAGTTGGGCAAATATATTGTGGGGCAAACAGAAGTGATCGAACAGGTGCTGACCGCCATGTTCTGCCAGGGTCATGTGCTGCTTGTGGGTGTTCCCGGGTTGGCCAAAACGATGCTGATCAAAACCATCAGTGATGTATTGCAACTGGATTTCAAGCGTGTGCAATTTACACCTGATTTAATGCCGTCGGATATTACCGGAACAGATGTGCTGGAGGAGGACAAAAGCACCGGAAAGCGGGCCTTTCGATTTGTCCGGGGGCCTATTTTTGCCAATATTGTTCTCGCTGACGAAATCAACCGCACGCCGCCGAAAACGCAGGCCGCCCTGCTGGAAGCCATGCAGGAGCATCGCGTGACAGTCGGGGAAACCACGTTTGAATTGCCGCAGCCGTTTTTTGTCCTGGCAACCCAAAACCCAATCGAGCAGGAGGGCACCTACCCGCTGCCGGAGGCGCAGTTGGACCGATTCATGTTCATGACGATCGTGAATTACCCCAAGCCCGATGAAGAAATTCAGATCATGAAGCAGGCTGCGTCCGTGTATCGCCCGGCATTAACGCGGTTACTGGATGCACCGACAATACTGCATCTGCAGCAGGTGGTTCGGCGCGTGCCGGTGGCGGATCATGTATATCAGTTTGCGCGCGATCTGGTGCGTGCCAGCCGCCCGCGAGAAAGTGAAGCGCAACCGTGGCTCAATGAACTGGTACAATGGGGTGCCGGGCCAAGGGCCAGTATTTATCTGATTCTTGCGGGCAAAGCCCGGGCAATACTGCATGGCCGCATGCATGTTAATACGGATGATATTATCAAGGTGGCGCATCCCGTGTTGCGGCATCGCATTCTTACAACCTTCAGCGCCGAGGCTCAGGGCATGACCAGTGATAAAATCATTGACCGTCTGTTGACGGAGTTGCCGGGAATTACCACAGCCTGACGCAATACCTGCGGCCGAATCGTGGCAGCCCCTGATTCGGCCGATAAACGAACGTGAGGTGGACCTCAAGCCATGACCGCAGCACAATCCAGAATCAATGCATTACCGGACAATGCCAGCCCAACGGCACTGCTGGATCCCAAAGTACTGGCTAAAATCAGCCGATTGGATATGGTGGCGCGGCAGGTTATGGACGGGTATGTGCAGGGCATGCACAAATCCAAGCATATTGATTTTGCGATCGACTTTGCCCAGCATCGGCAATATGTGCCCGGCGATGATGTCAAACGCATTGACTGGCGACTGCTGGCAAAATCGGACCGCTATTACATCAAGCAATATGAAGTCACAACCAACCTGCGGGCCTATATTATCCTGGACTGCAGCGGATCCATGACGTATCGAGGCAGGGCCGCGCTTTCAAAATATCGTTACGGTCAGTTCATGGCCGCGAGCCTGGCCTATCTGACACTGCATCAGCAAGACTCCGTGGGGCTGATCACGGCGGACAACCTGATAAGGGATTTTGTGCCTCCGCGCAGTACGCCGTCACATCTTATCAACATCATCAACACGCTGGAGCAGCGACAGGCGGGAGGCGAATCGCAACTGACGGTTTTACTGCATGACATAGCGCAACAGATCACGCACCGGGGGCTGGTGATTATTATCAGTGATTTCTTTGAGAATCCGGATGCACTCATCAGCGCGCTGCATCACTTTCGCCATCGTCGCCATGAAGTGCTTATGCTTCATGTCATGGATGATGATGAACTGAATTTTCCATTTCGTAAATGGACGCTCTTTCAGAACATGGAACTGCCGCAGCACCGGCTCCGGCTGGATCCGGCCTTGATGCGCCGGCAATATCTGGATAATCTGCGCAAACACCTTACGGCGCTGCGCCGGACCGCGGCGGAGTTGAATATCAGCTACAGCCTGTTTAATACATCGAACCCCTTTGATGATGCGTTATCCCAATATCTGGCCAACCGCATGAGAGGACGCCGGGCATGATGAGGGAAATGCAACATGTTTGAAATTCCTTTAATGCTTGGCGGCCTGCTGACCATTGGCATTCCCATCATCATTCATCTCCTGCATCGGCAGAAGACCACGCCGATTAACTGGGGAGCCATGATGTTTCTTCAGACCAGTGACGTGCTGAAGAAGAAACGCCGAAATATCGATCACTGGTTGCTGCTGCTGTTGCGCATTGCCATGCTGCTGTTGCTGGCATTGTTGCTGGCGTGGCCCATTTTACCGGCACAAGCCGTGAAGAAGTTTGCGGGTGGATCGGCCGCGGATGTTGTTATCGTGCTGGACCATTCCATTTCATCCGGCATTCTGGATGGCCGGCGGACGGTTTTTGCACATGAGATTGCACTGGCCAGACGCATCGCGGAGAGCTTGAGCCATGAAGACACGCTTTCCATTGTCATTGCGGGCCATCGGCCCTACAGCCTGACCACCTTTCCGGTTGCGGTGTCAAACACGGCGGAAGTGCAAAGCAAGCTTCTGGCTCCGCTTAATGAGTTACCGACGGGAATGGCCGGTGCCTCCATACCGGCAGCAATTCAAGAGGCCCGCCGCGCCGCCCGGCGCGGAGCATTATTTGATAAGATTATTTTTGTGCTTTCCGACCAGCGGGTGGTTTCCTGGCTGCCTCAACACGCCGCATTATGGAAGACAGCCTATGGAGGGAAGGCTGCGGCAAATAATCTCGCAGTATTTGACTTGCCGATTTTGTCTCATTCCGCCCTGTCGGATATTGCCATCGGCCCATTGCAGGTAGAGCCGGCATTTCCCGGCGTAGGCCGGCGACTCAATGTGCTATTTAGCGTCAGTAATTCCGGGCCGCTGCCGGTAACATCGATTCCAATTGACCTTTTATATGATGGTTCGCCAATGGGGCATCTCATGATTCCCCGCCTGCAGGCCGGGCGCAGCACAACTGGAATCATGCATCTTCGGATTGCATCGGCTGGTTCGCATTGGATAACCGTGCGTACGGGAATTCCGGACGCTCTGGCGGCGGATAATCAATCCACGGCGGTCGTTCAAGCATGGAACCATATACCCGTATTGATCATTGACAGTCAGCTAGGCAGTGTGGGAAGTTTTCGTGCCAGCCGCTTTCTGCAAGCCGCCCTGCAGCCGTCCACCGCGCTGCACCTGGGCTTGGCCCAACCCGTGGTTATGAGTGTCAGCAGCGCGCGGCGCGCCGATTTAAGTAAATACCAGGCGGTGATAGTCAATGATCCGGTTACTCTTCCCACGGGATTGATTTCCCGACTCCATGGATTCGCCCGGTCCGGCAAAGGGGTCTGGTTCATTCTGGGCCGCAATGCCAATAAGAGTTTCATCAATTCTCAACTCCGGGCCGGCGGATTCGACATCGGTACATTGGAGGGGGTGAAATCCGCCGGTAAACATCCACCCATTATGGTCATCCGTGATGCGCGTAATCCGCTGTTGCGGCCATTGCGGGAACTGCACCGCAATGCGATTGTACATGTGACATTGCTGAAATGGCACTCCCTGATTCCCGCGGATGCAATGGAGAAAGTGTTACTGGCGACTTCCGGCGGCTCGCCTCTGATGTTGTCACAACCGATTGGAAATTCCGGCGGACAGGTCGTGGTCTGGACCACAGGGACCGATGGGCACTGGAACGATTGGCCCCTGCAGGCGGGGAGTTTTCTGCCGCTGGTCAATCAGATCGTTTACGAACTGGCGATGGGAAGCAAACGTCTGACGGTTCGGCATTATCTTAATCCAGGTGAGCCAATTGTCTGGACCGGGGCGGACAAGCCCGCGATTCAGGCGGTTACAGTAATGGATCCGCATGGCCTGATCCACGCCGTAACGCCTCAACTGATTACCGGCGGACAATATCTCGTAACCTGGAATCACACTGGCTTGCCCGGTTTGTATACCATGGCCTTTAAGCCCAAACAAAGCCGGGCGGATGTATATTTCAATGTCAATATCGACCGCTCACAATTGAACCCGGCAGTGCTTTCAACCGCGGATATGAAATGGCTGACACGATCAGGATATATTCGGCGACAAATTAACAGCGATGAAATCAGGCAGGCCCTCGGGACAGTCAGCCGCAGTTTAAGCCTGTGGCCCATATTGGCGATGCTTTTACTTCTGCTGCTGATATTGGAATCGCTGCAGTGCCGGAAGATGTCACAACTGACCCGGGCCGCGGATGTGCCGGCCACAGAGTTACCTGCGATGAGTCTGTGGTAATTAAAAAGGAAATGCTGTTTGGCGAAAGAGCCTGAACAACTTCATCATGGCCATGTTCACCTGATGCTGCATCCGGTGATGCCGTTGTGGCTGCTGGCCATAATTGCGCTGGGGGCGCTGGCCCTGATTGTGTATCTGTATCAGCAACAGCGCGATCTGGCCCCGAAACGCACCATCACGGTGCTTTCCCTGATGCGCATTGCGTTGTTGCTGCTTTTGGCCATCGCGCTGGCCGGCCCCGCACTGCAATGGACGCACCGGCAAACATCGCCGGGGCAACTGTGGCTGGTACTGGATCACAGCAAATCCATGGGTGTGCGGGATGTGCAGGCTGGTCAGCTCTACGCACTGCGCTGGGCCTGCGCACTGGGCCGCATTCCGGATTACAGTGACGCCTTGGATCGCGCCGAGGCTGAACTTAGCGCTCTGACCCAGCAATTGCGCATATTAAACGATCAGGAAAGCCACCAGACTGCGGTCTCGCGATTGCAGGCACAACAGCAAAACCGCAGGAGTCTTGCCGCTCTGCAAGTCTGGCAGGGCCATCTTCACTCGCTTATTAATCAGTTGTCCCGTCATACGGTGGCATCTGAAGTTGCCAATGATTTACGGCAAATAAGCCGCACGGTGCGACACATTACGCACCGATCCGGAGCCGACATCAGTGATACCGGCCCCGGACCCCAAGCATACGCGGCAGTGAATGTTCGACTTGGCGATGTCATGCGGGCATTACAGCCGCTGGCCAGAAATGCTGATCAAACCTTTTTGGCAGCGCACCAATCGGATGTCACGCTGCAGGCACAACTCCATCATGTGCTGCAACTGCATCGGGCACAATTGGCGCTGGAGATGCTTAGCACAACAAATAACAATGGAAAACCCGCTCTTGCCAGATTACTGCGCAAGGATGCAGTGCATCTGGTAAGCTTTGCCGGAACGGCTTACACCGCGTCGCTGCCGCCGTATGGCGATGCCAAGTCGATTCTGCAAGGCGATCTGAATTCCACCGGCAACAGCACCAATATAAGTCAGGCCTTGTTGACCACGGCTTCAAATATTGAACGCTCAAGGCGCGCCGAC
>JAKAZF010000091.1 GCA_021826605.1 Planctomycetota bacterium
CCAAGGTGCCGTTCAGCGGCACCGTTTGCGTGCCGGAAGTGAACGTGGCCACCAGAGCGGCGTTCGCCGCCGAGGCCGCAAAGCCCGAAAGCAAAAGTCCGCAAACTCCGGCGTAAATTAAACGTGTCTTCATCATACATCTCCCTGGATATTTATGTAACATATTCATAAAGTCAACAACTGACCTTCTGCTCCAAGGCCAATTCATACTTCTGTTATTATACAGCATATTCATAAAGTCAACAACCTGAAATATTAATTTTGTCGATTACACCCCAAACGGAACCGTTTGCGGCGTACAAGTCCTAATGCCATCAGTCCTGCGGCAAATATTGGCAGCATGGCCGGTTCAGGCGTGCTACCGATGGAAACGTTGGCGGCCGAAATAACGCTTTGCCCGTTATTGGTCAAACTGATGGACTGATTCGGTGCCAGTGTGACCTGCAATACCGATGTAAGCGAATAGAGAGAACCAGAGACTCGCAAGGTACCGCCGGTCGCTGTGGACAAGGTGTAATCCTGCAATGTCGGGGAATTACTGCTGTAGGCACCGCTACTTACCGTCGTGGCAACGGTCGTAGAACTGGCTGTCGGCGTCGATGTGAAAAGCGTGTCGGCAGAGTCCGCAAACGTCTGCAGGTTCATACTGAAACTTCCGCCCTCAAACGTCCCGCCGTCGCTGTGATTAAATTGAACTGCGTTATAATCCCCAGGACTCGCCAAGCTGAAGCCGGTAGCGCTCAAAATCAATTCCAGCGTATCGGTGGTTGATCCGGTATTGGAGACCGTTGAGGCAGTATAACGCAATGCCGCCGTGGAAACCGAATTTGCCGCTTCGCCCAATGTAGCCACATCGCTGACATTATATTGAAAATTTCCCAGAGTTTGCGTGCCGGAGCTTATTACGGAGTATCCTGACGTCGCAGAACCGGAATAACCAGCGGTGGCCGCCGTTCCCACATCCACCACCGTTAGCGCCAGCGAGTCCGCATGAGCGGTAGCGGCCACTGCTGATCCAGCAGCCAGGGCTGCCACGGCAAGGAACCATTTGTTCAACATCTTTCTATCCCCTTTAACGGCCACAAATGGCCACCAATTTCGCCCGGCAGAAACATCCTGCACGGCTGCGAGTACACAACAATTTGACTTGACGAGTACCGAGAATTGAGCAATCTCTATCTCTCCCGATGCCTGTCACATCTGATCAATTTACTATAGTGATTTGGCGCGGCCAGTCAAAGAAAACTTTCTCTTTTTTTATTGAATTATGGTTATCACACGTAGTATTGTGGTGTCAACGACCAATAACCGCGCGCTAAGCGCTGCAACACGCCCGATAACACTTGGTTGCGTTCCTCTCGCTGTATTTACCGAGTTTGAATTACCGGTATCATTTAATGAATGTCGATTATGTAACGTTTACCGGACGTGAAACGACTATAAGTGACGTATCTTTCAATTGTGAAAGCGTACTACATTGTCAGGCTTACGGATGAAAAACCGGGGACAATCCTGTCTCTCCGCAATCGGGCGCCTCGACGAAGTGGCTCGTAACTGGACGGTTGCGCAGCCCGCCATTTCGTCCTTTATTTCATTGATGATTACCAATTACCACGACGCGCAGGACATCTTGCAGGAAGTTGCCGTGGCAGTTTTCGCCCATGATTTTACCGCGTACGGCATGCCCCGGAACTTTAAAGCCTGGGCCATGCAGATTGCCCGTAATAAAGTGGTGGATTACCGCCGACGCAACGGATCGCAAAAAAATATGTTTGATAACGATACGATTGACACCATTGCCGGTGCGTATGGTAATCTTAAGGATGAAGACAGTCCTCGGCGTGATGCATTGGATCACTGTCTGGGAAAAATACAGGGCCGACCACGCACCATGCTGGAACTGCGGTACCGAGCCAATATGCAGGCTTCGGAAATCGCGGAGGTTACGGGGCAGAATATTGCGGCCGTTCGTGTTGCGCTACACCGCATTCGTCAGGCATTGCGCGAATGTATTGAGCGAAGATTGGTTTCCCGGGGGACTTTGCGATGAACACGGGCCGGGAATTAATAAGCTCTTATCTGGATGGTACTATCAGCCAGGCTGACTTACGCCAATTGGAACAATGGATAAAAGAACATCCTGATAATGCCCGGGAAATGGCCCTGATGGGCATCCTGCACCAGGGGCTGACGGACCACTTTCAATCTCTGGATATGCAAAGCGAAAATTACAATACCGATGGAGAAATGGTTGATACGATGATTATGCCGGCGCTTCGATTGCCGGAAGCAACCGCCAAAGCCCAGACCGGGCCGGCATGGGTGCCGGGCACTACAGTTTCCCGATTACACCTTTGGAACGCTCCAGATAACGCCATTCTCCCCAAGCCCGGCACGTTCCAACTTCGATGGTTTGCGGCGGTGGCCGGAATTGCGCTGTTTGTTTTTTGCGGTATTAGTGCCGTGATTTATCTGGCCAAGCCGAATCTCAGGCCAAGATACGCGCACATTGAAGCTGTAGTATCTCCGCGATGGGGAGTTGGATCGGAAGTCCCCTACCTCGGCGAATCTCTTCCAAGCCGCAAACTATTCCTTCGCAGCGGCCTGGTACAATTGAAATTTAACAATGGGGTTTCGGTTGTGCTACAGGGACCCAGCCGATTTAAAATCAGCTCCGACCATGAATTTGATCTGTTTTCCGGCAAAGTTGCGGCCGACGTACCGCACGCTGAAATAGGATTTTCAATCCACACCTCACAAGCGGTGGTAACCGACTTAGGAACCGATTTTGGTGTAAAAATCGCCGGCGGCGGTATCACAAATGTCATCGTATTTAAGGGAAAAGTAGCCGCAAGTGCCATAGGGCCCAACGGCAAATTGTCGGAGCACCTGGCGCGGATTATTCAGGCCGGATTCGCCGCCAAGGCCTCCCATGCGGGCATTTCCGTGGTTCCGGCTGCGCAAGTGCACCTGCATTTCGTGCAAACCCTGATCAGCGCGCCACTGAAACTTAATTTAGTAGATATGATTGCCGGGGGCAATGGATTGGGTTGCCGCACGGGGGTGGGGATTAACGCATCCAATGGACAGGTTGGCAATTTGGTGCCATCGGGTGATCGCCCCGGTGACGGAGTTTATCACCGCATTACATCCATCCCAATATTAAGCGGTTGCTTTGTTCCGGGTAGTTCACGGGGTCCCGCACAAATTGATCCCATCGGCAACCGCTTTCAGTTTCCCACGTCAGTCAACAATGTATTTGGTAATATCTGGGCGGGAGGAATAGTGCCATGGCTTAATTCGCCACCTACGTTTCCGATCAGCACCATCTTGCGCGGCACTAATTATGCAACCTACCCCAATGATGTTCTGGTCATTCACAGCAACGCCGGATTAACATTCAATCTCAATGCCATCCATAGAATTTATCCCCGAATTCCTATCCGCTCATTTCACGCGATTCTGGGAGACAGCTTTGTCGGAGCGGACAGTTATGATCATATCGCGCGGCCCAAAGCAGACGTATTCGTACTCGCGGACGGGAAATTGCTTTTCAAAAAAATTGGAATCAATGGGGAGGATGCTCCAACGCATGTAGACCTGAAAATACCGCTGAATACACATTTCCTGACCCTCGTTACGACCGATGGCGGCGACGGGACTGCCGATGACTGGGTTTTGTGGTGTAATCCCGGCATCGATCTGCAACTGCCGACCAAATAGGATTCGCTTAGTCCTTCAGGTTTCGCCAGCAACTCCGGCTCCGATCATGGGAGGCTCACCCCAATTATCGCGTAAATACTGCGCTCGAAAGGTTCTGCATCGCGTGCCGCAGCCTGCGGGGCGCAGGGCTGCGCCGGCACATTCACAGAAATCAAGCAGAAATTGCGGAAGCTGCCTTCGGAAAAAATTCTCTAATAAAAATAAAATGTAACGTTTCACAGCTCGGCACGACTAGCAACAAGCACAGAGAAAAAAGAACAACCGAATGAGGCTTTATGGTGTGGCCGAGGCAGCAGCACATCACGTTATGGTTGGATGTACGGGAGGTGACATTCGTAGTTAATTTCTCTTCTAAAAATGTTTGGTGCTGCGCTGACGAGAGGGCCTGCACGATCAAGCCGGGCTTACGCGAGTCGTTGACCCATGCGTCGCCAAGACGTGCGCTCGAGCCTGACTATTCTTTGCGAATTAATTCAATCTCTCATTTTTGACTTTTTTTTGGAGGCAATTTCATGTTCGTTAAATCTATGTTAGCTTTTGTCGGATCAGTGGCTGCGTTATCCAATGGCTTCGCGAGTGCAACGAGTATTCCTGTGGTTAACAGCGACTTCAACGCTACGTCAACAGGCAGCTACAAAGTCGTTCTCAACGGGACTTCCGCTACAGCACCGGCCAATGACTATGTCACACCAGCGGCTGATACAGCCATGCCGTCATGGGGTGTCGTTGTGCAATCGCCTCAGACGCCGGGCACGCCGGGTTATTGGTCGGTCGGCTTCCAGACGCTGGCCCAGGGAAACATCACGGCCGGTGCTACTGGAACCCAGATGGCATTTGCCAACGGCGGAATGAATCTGATTTATCAGGATGTTGGTGCCGTTACTGCCAACACGACCTACACGCTGACTGTTGGCGTCGGTTCGCCTGGCTCAGGGTACGGATCGAGCGCAAGTGATAAAGCCACGATTGCCCTGGCGAATGGAACCGTCGGTACGGGAAGCGGAAGTTATGCCACGCTTCCAACAATCAATGCGGCAAATGAATCAACATTTTCGACCACATTGGGAACATTGACGGATAATTCCGTTACACTGACCACCGGAGCCACGGCGTCAGGTGACCTGACGATTATTCTTGAAAATGCCACGCCGCAGTTTTCCACGGGCACAACCGTTCTGGAAAGCCAGGTCAATTTTAATAACGTACTGGTAAATTCCTCTCCGGTTCCGGAACCAACATCCATCGCGATATTGGGACTTGCCGCCGGGGCAATGTGTCTGCTGGGACGGCGGAAATCTCTACCGATTTCCTGAGGCGATAAACTCCTTCCTCAATCAGCCCCCGGCGGTACATGTACGCCGCCGGGGGCTTTTTATCCTTAATTTTGGGGTCGCGCTTTCGCCAAGATTTTCGGGAATTGAAATATGCCACGTTTACATAAAATACAGGTTCGGAACTTCACGGGCTTCAGCCTGATTGAATTGCTGGTGGTAATTTCAATCATTGCCATTCTCATCGCGATTCTTTTACCAGCCCTGGCGCTGGCAAAAGAAGATGCCAATGCAACAATTTGCCTGTCAAATCAGCGCCAATTGACACTGGCTTTCATCATGTATTCGCAGGAAAATAAAGCTGCTGGAATCCCTCCATCCAGTCCCTATACCGGTTACAACCATAACCAGTATATTTCGCAATTCTGGATGACACCCCTGCTTACGGAATTGAAATCGGATATCAAAACCCAGGCCCTATTGTTCTGTCCCAGTGCCCCGATGACCGCCGCGATTAATGGCTCCGTGGGGTCCGCCAACACTCCCTGGTCCGGCAGTTCCATCCCTGGTGGAGCTTTTGGAGATAGTTACGGATTAACCGACCATGCCACCAATCCGCTTTCGGGGTTCGCATCAAGTTACGGTCTGAACGGCTGGCTTTACGATGTCACTGCTCCCAACGATCCCTATGTCAATAACGTGATCTACTATACCGGGATTGCCAATACCCAGACGGCCGTAAGTTACTTCATTCGCCCGAATAATGTTCCTGCCCCGCCCAGCCATGTTCCGGTTTTCGGTGATTCCATCTGGCACGAAGCGTGGCCCACAGAATTTGATTGGCTGCCCGGTACGAGAACGTATACCACACTGAATCAAGTTAGCAGCCAGACCATTACCAACGCGGGAGACGCCTACCGATTTATGATGGCTCGGTTTTACATCGCGCGCCATAGTGGAAACATCAACATGTCTTATTTTGACGGCCACGCCGCGCCGCTGAAATTAAGCCAATTATTCAACCAGTACTGGCATCGCAACTATAATATTCCATGGAACCGGTTGAACGGGGCGACATGGCCCTGACCCGCCGCGCCCGAATTAGTTACCAAAGTTGTTATTTTTTTGTTTTTTCCGAGGGAGTATTTTTCTGTGAAAATTACTGATCTTATTCTGCTGACGGCTGCCGCGGCCTGCACGTTCACCAGTGCCGCCGGCGCTGTGGCCATTTCGCCGCCGGTCGCTCAGACACCGCCCATGGGCTGGGACAGTTACGACTCTTATGGTGCGTTTGTCAACCAGCAGGAAGTGGAAGCGGCTGCGCTTTATATGTCGCAGAATCTCAAGCAATTTGGATATGATTACATCATCGTTGACTATGACTGGGCATGGACGCAGGCGCAGCAGGGATCCATCGGTTCCGGCACAACCGGATCGGGGTATTTAAATCAGAGCTTTTCAACCAGCAACGGCGTTACAACCGCATCTCCACCGCTGGCCATGAACCAGAACGGGCAACTGCTTCCGGATCCAACGCGCTTTCCCTCCTCGATAAACAGCAGTGGACAGGAAGTTGGTTTCACCGCGTTGGCTAATTATGTTCACAGTCTGGGCTTGAAGTTCGGAATTCATATCATGCGCGGCATTCCGCGCCAGGCGGTTTTTGCCAATGATCCCATTGCCGGCTCAAGTTATACCGCCGCCCAGGTTGCCAATACCAACAGCACTGCTCCCTGGCTGAATCAGATGTATGGACTCAATACCAACAGCGCCGGCACTCAGCTAACCGCCGGTGCGCAGGCGTATTACAATTCCATATTCAAAACATACGCCAGTTGGGGTGTTGATTATGTAAAAGTTGATGACATGCTTAGCACCACGTACCACGCGGCGGATGTCGCGGGTATCCAACAAGCGGTGGTTAACAGCGGACGACCGATGGTGATAAGCCTGTCCCCAGGCCCGGCTCCGGTCAATCAGGGGCCGCAATTGCAACAGAATGCCAACATGTGGCGCATGGATAACGACATGTGGGATAACTGGTCGAATGTCAACAGCATATTTTCCCTTGCCAATAGTTGGACGCCGTACCGCAGTACCGGCCACTGGCCTGATGCGGATATGCTGCCGTTAGGTACTTTTGTAAACCCGCCGGTGGGGACCGCCCGCACCAGCAGCCTCACGTACAATCAGCAGCAGACCGTCATAACGCTTTGGTCTATTATCAAATCTCCATTAATTATGGGCGGCGATCTGCCCAGCCTTGCCTCTGATACCGCCACCAGCGCGCTGCTGACCAATGCCGCCATACTGAATGTCGATCAAAACAGTACGAATAATCATCAGGTATCCGATAACGGCAGTCAGACTGTCTGGGAGGCCAATGGTCCAAATTCCCTCAACAAATATGTGGCTTTTTTCAATCGCACCGGTTCTTCGGGAACGGTTGCCGCTGCGTTCACGGACCTGGGTCTGTCGCCCACGGGCACCTATGACATCCGAAATCTCTGGACCGGCGTTGATTTAGGCTCTTATACCGGAAGTTTCTCTGCCAACCTGCCCGATTACGGGTCAGGAATGTATGAAGTCGTGGTACCGGATGTTTCACCCCTGCTGCTTCTGTTTTGCGGGATCGCAGGGGCTTTGGTGCTGCGCGCAAAAAATAAATCTAACCGATTGACTCTCTGACAATTCGCGAAGAAGGAGGTACTTCACTGTGATTAAATCTTTGACTAAGGCCGCCAGTGTTGCCGTTGTGACGATGTTCACTGCCCCGCATGGGGCGCACGCAACGGCGATAACCGTAAATAATTTTTCCTTTGAATCGCCGGCATTAAGCGCCGGCAGTTGGAGCTATGGCACAAATCCAATTCCCGGATGGGGACTGGCGTACGCCAATAACCTTAACGGAAATCCAATTTACGGCGCCACTGATGGCACTCAGGCGTACACGACAGCGCAATATTATTCCATCCCCAACGGCACCCAGGCTATCTACATCAATTATAACGGCGGAGATAACGGCATCTATCAGGATGTCGGAGCTTTGGCACCCGATACAACTTACAATTTGACGGTTTACGCCGGCGAGCGGCTTGATGGCCTCGACGGTGCCTACGCCGGTGTTTCACTCCTTAACGGAACTGATTACCATGGTGCCCCCCTGGCCTTCAACTACCTGCTCCCATCAGAAATGACACCCGGTTACTTTACTCCGCTTTCGCTTAGTTACACCACCGGCAGCAGCGTGTCGGGCGACCTGACAATTTATCTGGATCAGTATCTGCAGGCTCCTTATCTCAATGGCAGCTCGCAAGTCTCGTTTGATAATGTCTCGCTTAACGCAATTTCCGCAGTCACCGGTGCCACCAATGTTCCAGTTCCTGATACACTGTGGCTCTTGGCAACGGGTGCAGCGTCCAGCCTCCTCTTGGCGCGACGAAGGCTC
>JAKAZF010000092.1 GCA_021826605.1 Planctomycetota bacterium
GAAACGGCAACTGCCCCAACTAAAACATTTAATGGCCAACGTATCATAGATTTCTCCGGATAATTAAAACACGGTAATGAATTCTGGATTCTCGCTTATGGTTTCGTCGCTTTCATTTGTTTATTTTCGCATTGTGCGCCATGATCTGCGGCCCTTTTCCGGCTGTTATCCGGCAGCTCCGCATGGTGATGTCCGCATTGACAATGTGCATTCCCGCCGCTGCCGCGATGTCTACATGACGCAGGTAAAAATCAGTGATCGGCATTTCGGGACGACCTACAATAAACGCCGCCGTGGCCGCGCCGGTAGCTGTAATATCCGCAATGTGAATGTGCCGCCAGCGCGGCGTCGTGGCGATGACCGACAGACCTTTTGCCGCCAACGCTCGTTGCGGAATCGAATAGGCCCAGGGCGAAGTATTGTTGTAATAACTGCTGACCAGAATCGGTATATCCACATTTTTCATGGTCAGATTGCTGTAGGATAAATCATCAACCAGACCGCCATTATGAATATCCGCCTTGAGTCGCACGCCCGCCTGCGTGCCGTCAAACGTGCAATCACGCACCGTCAGGTTGGTTAGGCCGCCGCTGGTTCCGCTGCCCACACTCATACCGTGGCCATGGAAGAATCGGCAATTTTCGACCAGATAATTTTCGCTCGCCGGGTGCAATAGATGCGCTTTGCCACCGGCTTTGATCGCGATGCAGTCATCGCCTTCATTAAAGGTGCACCCTTGAATCAGATAATTGCGCCCCGATGGATCCATTCCATCGGTATTCGGCGAATGGATCGGCGCTTGAATATCAATCCCTTTCACAACCACATCATCACACCCGCCGGTCACCAAATTACACATCGGAGAATTTAACAGTGTAATATTTAGCACCAGCACATGATGACAGTGATCCAGCAATACCAGATACGGTCGATGCGGCAATTTATCCGCCGCCAGTGAGGGCGCTCCGCCGGGCTTGGATTTTTTATACGCATTCCACCAGGGCGCTCCCTGGCCATCAATAGTTCCGTGGCCGGTGATGGCGATATTATCGCAGCCTATGGCGGTGATACAGTTTTGATACCGATGATGAAAAATGGGGTAATCGGAAAATGTGTTACTCATCAGCAACACCGCCCCGGCAGTCAGATGCAGATTCATATTGCTTGCCAGCGTAATGGGGCCGGTTAGGAATTTCCCCTTTGGAATCAATACTTCCCCGCCCCCGGCCAGCGCACACGCATGGATCGCTTTTTGAATGGCCGCCGTGTTGAGCGTTGTGCCGTTTCCCACAGCACCAAAGGCTGTAATATTAAAGCGACGCTTGGGAAACTGCGGCGGAAAATCCGTGAGATAATCCGGAATCAGGTGCAACTGCACCACACGTTCCGGATTCCATGAACGCTTTCCGGATAACACATAGCGCGGCGTAAGCCTATTGGCGGCAGCGGCGGAAAGCGGCCGCAACCAAGAGATGCGTGCCTGCGGCATCGAGCCGGGGCCGGCGTTTGCATATTCGGAAAAACGCGTCGTTTTAATATCACGTTTATTGCCGTCCCAGACAATCCACCCGCGCGGGTTAATACCGCTGCCCATCCAGGAATGCTTGAAGATCACATTGGCATACAGCCCCCAGGGTCGACCCAGAAACACCCGACCCGGTGCGGTGCTGGTGATGATGCGACATCGGTTAAAGACAAATCCGAACTTTTGAGCCTGGGGAGTTTTGGCGGCGGTAATATAGCCGTGGCCCAGCGAATGAATCAGACACCGATTAAAATAGGCACTCCCGGCTCCAAAGATATAGTCCGTGGAACCGGTCACGGTGCAGTTCTCAAAATAATCCCGCCCCGCGTTGATTAAAAGCGTATCCTGCCAACTGGTGAAATGGCAATTTTCAAATACATCGTGCGTGCCGTCCAGCCGCACCGCCAACGCCTGCCCATTCATTCGGGTATAGCCTTGGCCGCCCTGCCCGCCGTCATTGACGAAGGTAATGTTTATCGCGGAAAAGTTATTTTCCCGGATTCGCGCAGTGCTGGTATTCCACATGCCAAGCGGCTTTCCATCCGGTGCTTTGTCATAGGCGATAAGAGAATACGCAATAATTGTGTTGGCGGGATCTTCGCCCACCAGTGAAATGGGCGGCAAATTCGCCGGAATATTAATTCGTTCATGATAAATGCCGGGATGAACGAGAATTGTAACCGGCGTTTTGCTGTCCGCCTTAACCGAATCAATCGCCTGCTGAATCGTACCCATATCGCCGGGATTGTTCGGTGCCACCACCAGCACCTTGCCGGGCACAGCGGCTCCGATGGCACCGGACGCCGCCAAGAGCATCACCGCAGCAGCCGCAGCAATTGAAGAAAATATTTTTCCAGCAGTTTTACGCAAGGGTCATCTCCAATGGAATCAAAGCCGCTAATTATAAATTTCGATGATACAGCCGCCCCCTGCCAATTTGCGGCCCGGACTTAATCGCACCGTCCCAGCGTGTCACGTTCTATTCATTACTCAGTGTTCACTACTCATTGCGCGTAAGCGCACCCGCAACGCTTTAACTTGAGATTCCGGTTTCCAATGATCCGTCCCGCCCAGCACATGCGTTACAGTCATCTTACGAGCCTGGGCTTTGGTGAGTTCTGTAATCCAGGCGGGTCGCTTTCCAGCCCCCGGCCCCGAATCACCAAATTCAGCGAAGCGTGCACTTTCAGGGTTTTTCTTATCCGTCCAGTGCATCCAGCCGGACGCATTGAGAGATTTTGGCATGTAGCAATCAATAAATGAGGATGCCGCGTAAGGCCCCCATGGCCGTCCCAGCCAGGTTTCGCCCGGCTTGGTATAAGCGATAATTTTGCAGTGCGAAAAGACAAAGCCGAACGGGGCGGACTGCGGCGTGCGGGGCGCGGTAATACAGCCATAACCCAGGCAGTCAATTTTGCAGTTTCGGAAAAAGGCGGTGGCGTTGCCAAAAATAAAATCAACGGCACCGTCAATATGACATTTGTCAAAATATTGCCGATTCTGATTCAGCAGAATCGTGTCCTGCCAGCCGATAAAATGGCAGTTGTAAAACACACACCGGTCCCCATCCACACGGATGGCCAAAGCCTGCCCGTTGTATCCATTGCCGCTGATACCGGCATCATTGGCAAAAGTGATATTGGCGGCGGAGAAATGATTGTCCTGCACCCACGTACTTTGTGTGCTGAATGTGCCGATGGGTTTTCCATTCGGCCCTTTGTCATAGGCAATTAAGGAATCGACAAGAATCGTATTGTTAGGATCCTCCCCCAGCAAAGTAATCGGCGGCTCATGTTTTGGAAACACGACATGCTCATGATAAATCCCGGGACGAATTAAAATTGTGACCGGTGTCTTACTGTGCGATGGAATCGACTTGATCGCGGCCGTAAGGGTCGTGAATTGGCCATGGGATTTATCGGCGGAGACAATCAGTTCTTTTCCTGCCGCGAATCCTGGCGGCCCAATCAGAGCCATCAAACATGCGAGGTGAAGGAACCATCGCCGAAATCGACCAACATATATGAAAGCCATCTGGTTAACCCCATTGTTTCCGTAACAAAAAACTTCCCGGTGGCACGCGCGGCACCCACGCAGACGGCCTTATAACCGTCGCGCCAAAATCGGGGACGACTTGCGCCCGAGATCTCAATTCAGAGCAAGAAAAAGCAGGGATGGTGGCGAAAGCCGCACCATCCCGCTGCTTCCAATTTTTATCTTTGTGGCATTTTCCGACCAAAGTGCCTTACCATTGAGGCGCGCCGCCCTTGGAAAATTCCAGGCGCGGCACCATGAATGTATCAAATGGTGGCGAGTTCGGATTGGTACCGGCCGTCTGGTAGGGTCCCGGATGGCTACCGCCGTAGCCGCCCAATGGATTGGCCTGAAACGTCGTCCCATCCTGGCCCAGATTCGCGGCGCTGTCATAACAGAAGATGTTGTCATTATTTTGACCAACATAGGGATTAACTTCCCAAGCCACGTGTCCGTCGCCAAAGCCGACATTCTGGCCGTCACCGTTGTGATTGCCGGAGTTGTCGATGTAATTCCCGTAGGTATTGGAACCGGGAAGGATGTTTAATATCCGTTGGGCGAGGGTTCCCGCTCCGTTCCCGCCTTCAGGAACCGGCGCGATATCACTGGCGACCGGAACATCCGCGCCGGCGCGCGTGGTCCACCATGCACCGGGCTGGCCATCAGCCTGCCATGGATAAGCAATTGAATAACTTTCCCCTTGACCGTTCTTATCAGGGTTGCTTTGCCCGGGAGACATATAACTGAAACACGTATACATGGCGCTGTCGGCAGATGTGCTACCGGTGTATTCAAGTGACGGGCCAATGGAGTAGGGGCTGGAGGGGCAGATAAAACTCTTGGTGGTCATCTGCCCATTGAGCACCAAAAGCCACATGCACTGCATGGGACAGGCCACAGCCGACGAGCCGGCCGGGTTTCCCATAGCGGCGCTGGTGTAGTACATCTGCATCATGGAAGGACCGCTATTATTGACACTTACGCCAGTAACCCCCGTCGGCGCGTTATAAAACGTGCCCGAGGTGTTCCCCGGGGTGGTTGGGAAAACACCTTTATTGCTCTGGGCGTAAATTATTACCGACTGCACCAAGCTGCGCACATTAGCCGAGCAGACCGCCCGGTTGGCCAATTCCTTGGCCCGCGCCAAGGCGGGCAACAGAATCGCGATCAGCAGGGCGATAATGGAAATAACCACCAGCAACTCAATAAGGGTAAATCCCTTTTTGGCTCGCAGTGGCACCGTGGTGGGATACTTGTGGGATAGCATGGACACATCCTCCAAAAAAATGCTACAAGTACAAAAAAAGACCAAGCTTCTTTAAGAACACAATAGTCCTGGAAACGCACGCGCCCTTTCCAGATTCAAATTTACTTCTTCGCGCCTGACCATTGTCCAGATTCCTGAGAATCTGAACGGCTGCCCGAGCGGCTGATATGGTTAGCCGCGTGGAGCGTTCCGGCATGGGTGACACCCTGATGCACAGCGGACTTGTACGCTCAACATTTCTTACTATACAAGATCAAAAAGGCAATGTCAAGTGAATTGTATAAAAAATCCTTGCAATTAAAATATTATTGTTGCTATTTTGTGCGCATAATTTATCGTTCTTAAGTGAACGTAGGGAATTGAGTATTAAAATCATCGAGTTCACCATAAAATATTCGCATTATTGGGCCATAAAATGTGTTAATGCGGTTTATAGGCAAAAATCGGCGCGCCTGTATGCCTGCGGTCTGAAATATTATTGGTATTGGAATTGCCGGAGGCTACGTCCGATTTAGCGCATAAGATGTCGTCCATTTTTGCTTGCATATTTTACTGATTCATTATAGACTACCCTACTATTAAGCGCACAGGTGCGCACGAACTTAGAGCGTGTCGTACATTTTTAATTGGAGGTTCTCACGATGACCAGAAGCACGCTACCCAAAGAGCCGACGACAATGACCCGGGGACACTTAGCAGTTCCAACAAGCCAACTGAAAACCGCCGTCGCCGAGGTTGTAGCCAACCAGAAAATCTACGACCTGCACACGCACCTCTATACTCCGCGATTTGGTACGCCCGTAACTAACAGCACCGGAAAAACTGATCCCGCCGGCTTAATGCTGTGGGGTGTCGAAGAACTGGTCACCTACCATTACCTGGTGGCGGAAGTGTACCGCGTGGTGCCCGCCTCCAGGCTCCCGTACCAGGAATTCTGGAAATGGCCCAAATCCCGCCAGGCGGATCATATATGGAAATATCTATTTGTTGAAAATACACCCGTCAGTGAAGCCTGCCGCGGCGTACTTACCACGCTGGGCAAACTAGGCCTGGATCCCAATGAAAAGCACCTCGATGCTTACCGCGGTTATTTTGCCCGGCAAAACCCCAGTCAATACATTGATAAAGTCATGCAGCTAAGCAACGTTCATACCATTACCATGACCAACCCGGTATTTGATGATAATGAACGCGATCGCTGGCTGGCGGATAAAAATGTCGGTTCCGACCCCAGGTTCAAAGCCGTGCTGCGCATCGACCCCCTGCTGCGAAACTTCCCGCAGGCCGCAGCCAGGCTTCTCGATTGGGGTTACCAGGTTCATAGCGACCCGTCACCCCAGACCATCGACGAAGTGAAGCGCTTTCTGAACCAATGGCTGGATCGGCAGCAGGCCATCTATATGGCCGTCAGCCTGCCGCCGGATTTCCGCTATCCCGCCAACCAGACAGACACCCTGGCCCTGGCCGGCCAAACGATTTTGGAAAAGGCGATTCTGCCCGTGTGCGCCGAGCGCAAAATGCCTTTCGCCATGATGATTGGATCGAATCTTCGCACTCAGCCGGAACTGCGTGAGGCCGGCGACACCTCCGGTCTTTCGGAAGTCGGCAGCGTCGCCCGGCTTTGCCGGGATTTCCCCAATAACAAATTCCTGGTCACCATGCTGTCACGGGAAAATCAGCATGAACTGTGTGTCACGGCCCGCAAGTTCGGTAATCTCATGCCCTTCGGCTGCTGGTGGTTTCTCAACAATCCCAGCCTGATTACTGAAATAACCCAGATGCGATTCGAACTGCTCGGCACCAGTTTTATTCCGCAACATTCGGATGCCCGTATTCTAGATCAGTTGGTATACAAGTGGGACCACAGCCGCAAAGTGATCGTCAACGTACTTACCGATATGTATACCCGCATCGCGGAAACGGGGCGGCATATCACGCGGGAAGATATTGCGCATGACGCTGACAAACTGTTGAACGGGAATTTTCAGGCTTTCCTGGCCCAATAATTTCTTGTTAACCAACCGGAATATTTGCCGGAGACCCGGGTAGTCGCCGCTTAAGCGGCCGTTGTGCCCCTGCGAAATCTTTAAGTGTGTGGCTTAACAGTGACGAAAATCGGAGCCGCGAGAGGTGAGAAACGCAGGAACTTTGATTATGATTCTTCACTGACTGAAATAATGTTTATTTAACAAAGGAATGAAACACGATGGAATTAGCCAAATTCAGCATGGGCATTGGAGATCGTTTTGGCCGGCAGGGTAAAGCACAGTTGGAAGCCTTTGTGCTTGCCGGCCAGAAAGGTGCTAACATTATTCCGGTCTGGAATAAATCCAACCGCGAACATTTGATTGTCCATACAGAGCCAAGCGAAGTACGCCTGGAAGCGGACGCGGCGGTCAAAGCCCTGGGTTGGAAACAGCCGTATCACGTGGATGCCGATCATATCGGCATTAAAACCGTGGATCGCTTTCTGGCCCCAAGTGATTTTTTCACCATTGATGTCGCCGACTTCATCGGCAAACCGGCCGAGGAATCCGCCCTTGCTGCTCTGGTTAAAGATCTGCACAAACTTTGCGGCTCACCCGCGATTGCCCACCTCTCGGCACCGATAAAAATTGATGAAGCAGCGATCACCCGCGTGGGTAAAAAATATCTCGCCGCCGTGCAGGAAGCCGGTCGTGTTTATAAGCATATTGCCCAAGCCAAAGGAGCCGATCACTGCATTATTGAAGTCTCCATGGACGAAACCGACAGCCCCCAGACGCCCGATGAACTATTGCTGATCCTTGCGGCGATCGGCCGGGAGGGCATCCCGCTTCAGACCATCGCGCCAAAATTCACCGGCCGATTTAACAAAGGCGTGGATTACGTGGGCAACGTGGAACAATTCGAGAAAGAGTTTAATGATGACCTGGCCGTCATCGCCTTTAGTATCAAAGAATTCGGACTGCCGAAAAATTTAAAACTAAGTGTCCACTCCGGCAGCGACAAATTTTCAATTTATCAGCCCATTCGCCGGGCCATAAAAAAACATCAGGCCGGGTTGCACATTAAAACCGCCGGCACCACCTGGCTGGAAGAAATTAGCGCTGTGGCCGAAGCGGATGAGGCGGGGCTGGCTCTGGTGCGGGAAATGTATGGTGAAGCACTCAAGCGATTCGATGAACTCTGCGGCCCATATGCCTCGGTTATTGATATTAAACGTCAACGCCTACCCAGTGTCGAAACCCTGAACCATTGCACGGGCGCCGATATTGCCGCGGCGATCCGTCATGAACCCAACGCGCCAAAATTCAACAGCGACCTGCGCCAATTGCTGCATGTCGGATATAAGCTGGCGTCCGAACGCAAAGACCGCTTTAATGCGTTGCTGGATAAACACGCCGCATTTGTCGGCAAACACGTAACCTACAATCTGTTCAACCGCCATATTGAAAAATTATTCTGTTGAACCAAGAACACCGGATGGCAATCCGGTGGTTGATTTAGTGTCGCCCACCGGGTTATCACCACGGTGCTCTGTGACGCGACGCTCCAAGAGCACCGGATGATAATCCGGTGGTTGATCATGTGCCGCGAACCGACCGCCGGG
>JAKAZF010000093.1 GCA_021826605.1 Planctomycetota bacterium
TCTCGACCGCGTGGTGGAGCAGTGCAAGACGCTTGAAATTGATGAAGCACAGTGGAAACGCGAGCAGGATGAAACTCGCGCTTCGATGGCAGCGCAAGTACAGCCGGCTCCAACTGCTGAATCAACCGGTGAGCAGGCGGCTCCGCAGGCGTAAAGCGGCGTTCGTGCAAAGCGACAGCAGGACTCCACAAACGGCACGGCGGGTGAAGTGTGTCTGATGACCTTTCCATTTCCAACGCTTCCCACACTGCGGACCCGATCTCGCCGGATATGCGGCACCGGCTGGCGCTGCGCGAATATCGGCAGAAATATCATCCGCAGTTGGCGCTAAGTCATAAGCGCAACCAATATTTTCATGACACCGTACATACGCTTATTGCCAACCATGTTTTACCCGGATGCAGTGTCCTGGAAATTGGATGTGGCAATGGAGATCTGCTCGCATCGCTTGCTCCGGCAATGGGCGTGGGATTGGATATTGATTCGGTTGCGGTGGAAGAAGCCCGGCAGAGGCATCCGCATCTGAATTTTCATGAAACCGCCATTGAAGATATTGCCGCACTGGACCTGCCCCGGTTTGACTATGTTGTCTGCAACGGCGTGTTGCAGGAAATATACGATCTGCACACGGTGTTAAACGCAATCCGGCAGGTTTGTCATGATCGTACCCGCATTATCTTCTGCACCTGCAGTCGTCTGTGGACTCCCGTACTTGGCGCAGCGGAACTGCTGGGCCGCAAATTCGTTACGCCGGACGAAAACTGGCTGCCCCGCGACGAACTGGAAAATCTTCTCGTGCAGGGAGGCATGCAGGTGGTGCGGCAAACGCCTGCAATTATCGCTCCGCTGGGAATTCCGGTTGTAAGCAACGCGATGAATCGGTGGATCGCGCCATTGCCCGGGATCCGGCACCTGGGCTTGTCGCTGCTGACGATTGCCCGCCCCATGAATGTGGCGCCGCCGCCGCCACCGGCCCGGACCGCTTCGGTAAGTGTGGTTGTGCCGGTGCGCAATGAAGCGGGAAATATCGATGCGTTGATCCGGCGGATTCCCATGATGGCCGAGAAGCAGGAACTTATTTTTGTTGAAGGCAACAGCACCGATGATACCTGGGCGGCGGTTAAGCGGGCGGTTGAAGCATATAACGGCCCCATGAAACTATCGGCCATGAAGCAGACGGGGCGCGGAAAAGGGGACGCCGTGCGGATGGGCTTTGCCGCCGCCACCGGTGATATTCTCATGATTCTGGACGGGGATTTGTCCGTGCCGCCCGAGGAGTTGCCGCGGTTTGTTCATGCCATTGATCAGAATCATTGTGAATTCGCCAACGGGTCCCGCCTGATTTATCCCATGGAGGATCAGGCCATGCGGTTCCTGAACATGATTGCCAATAAATCGTTTGGAATCATATTTACCTTTCTCCTGGGACAGCGCCTGCGCGATACGCTATGCGGAACCAAAGTGTTGCGGCGTTCGGATTATCTCCGCATTGCCGCCAATCGCGACTATTTTGGAGATTTTGACCCGTTCGGCGATTTTGATCTGCTGTTTGGTGCCGCCCGGTTGAATCTGAAGATTATGGACATACCCGTGCACTACAAACAGCGCACATACGGAGAGACCAATATTTCGCGATTTCGGCATGGCATCATGCTCTTGCGCATGTGCGCGTTTGCGGCCAGGAAAATTACATTTATTTGACGGGTCACTGAACTTCGGGCAGCATATTGACATGGTTCAATACAGGAGACTGCAATGCTCAGGTTCAGCAGGTACATGGCGCGGTATTGTGTTTTAACTGTTTTGGCGTTGGCGCTTCCGATGGCTGCCGCAGCCGATGGCACCGTGGGTCCGGGAGTTCCGCCATTCACGGTCCGTCCCGGATATCGCGTAACCCTGGTGGCGCGCGGAATTGCCAACTGTCGATTTCTTCAATACGACAATCATGGCAGGCTTTTTGTCAGCGAACCCGGGCCGGGAAAGATTCTGGTCTTAAGCAATGAAAACAGCAAGGGGCAATACACCCAAAGGCATACATTTTTAACCGGGTATCGTCTGGTTCAGGCGATGGCATATCGAGATGGTTGGCTCTGGTTTGCCACCAGCGCAGGCGTATACAAAACGCCGGATGACGGCACACAGACCAAAGCCGGAAAAGTAACCACCATTCTAAGTGGTTTGCCGCATGGCGGAGCACACTGGTTCCGCAGCCTGCTGGTGACAAAGAAGCATTTTTACACCAGCGTGGGCGATCAGAGCAACATTGATCCATGGCATCATGCCGCGGATATTATGAAAACCGACCGGGAGAAAATCTGGCGTTATAACCATGACGGTTCAGGTAAAACGCTCTGGTGCACCGGTATTCGTAATACCGAAAAGCTGCTTTTCCGCCCCGGTACGCATGAGTTGTGGGGCTGTGATGAGGGCAGCGACCAGTTTGGTCATCCTTTGGGTGAGAAGTGGCCGGATCAGCCGATTACGGATCACAATCCGCCGGAGGAGTTCAATCATTACATCCGCGGTAAGTTTTATGGTCATCCGTTTATTACCGGAAACGATATTCCGCGCTATGAATATGTAAAAATGTACGAAAAAACCGGGCATCCCAATATTATCAAACTGGCTTCGGAAACAGTGGTTCCGGCGTATGATCTGGGGGCCCATTGGAGCACCATCAGCTTTTTATTTTTTACCGACAACAAATTTCACGGTGCCCGCATGGGCGATGCGCTGGTATGCTGCCACGGTTCCTGGGATAGCGTAAAACTTACGGGGTATCGCCTGCAATTAATTAAATTCGATCCGTGGACCGGAAAGCCCTATGGCTCGGAAATCATGGTTTCTACGCTGGGAGATCATGGTACCAAGGTGCTGGCGCGTCCCGTGAACTGTCTGGAAGATACCGACGGTTCCGTGATTTTCAGTTCTGATTCCAATGGGTGCATCTACCGCCTGCGCTGGGTGGGCAGGTAATTTATGTGTGATAGTCGGCGTTGATCGTGATGTATTCGCGCGACAAGTCGCAGGTGTACACCCGGCAGGTGCCTTTACCGCCGGCTCCGAGGTTCAGCGTAATGTGAACATCGTGCTGCTGCATGACCGCTTGAACATCCGCCAATGCAATGTCCGTCGGACGGCCATTGCGAAAGACGGATATTTTTCCCACCTGACAGTGTGCTTTATCCGGATTCATCGCGGCACCACTGTATCCGGCGGCACTGACAAAGCGTCCCCAATTGGGATCGCCGCCGTGAATGGCTGTTTTCACCAGCGGGCTGTTGGCAATGGCCATGGCCGCCCGTCGCGCGTCGGCATCGGTTGCGGCACCGGTAACATGTATAACAACCAGTTTGGTGGCCCCCTCGCCATCGGCGGCAATTTGCCGGGCCAGTGAATCGCACACACTTTCCAACGCGCGCGAAAAACTCCGCCAGGCCGACGTGCCCAGTTCGATACGCGGATTTTCCGCCAGCCCATTGGCCAAAACGGCAAATGTATCGCTGGTGCTGGTGTGCTGGTCCACGGTCACGCAATTAAATGTACTGTCGGTGACATCCCATACGGCGGTGCGCAAGCTTGACGGACTGATGGCCGCATCGGTTGCGACATATGCCAGCATCGTGGCCATATTCGGGGCAATCATGCCGGAGCCTTTGCAGCATCCGGCGATTGTGATCGCGCGTTTGCCGAGGTTGAATTGAGTGCAGGCGGTTTTAATCTTGAGATCCGTGGTAAGAATACCATTGGCAAACGCTTCGCCGTGCTCTTCGCTGTTGCCGATGTTCGACGCCAGGGCGTTAATGCCCGTGCGAATTTTGTCCATCGGCAGAAAATGCCCGATGACACCGGTGCTGAAGGGAAGAACTTCGCCGGTTTGCATGGTAATACCGCGGCCGGTAAGAACCTCCGCGCTGCGTTCGCACATTTCCCGTGCGTCGATCAGGCCGCGTTTGCCGGTGCAGACATTGGCGCATCCGCTGTTAATAATGCAGGCGCTTGCGATGCCCCGTTTAATATGTTCCCGTCCCACAACCACCGGCGCGCCAACCACTTTATTGGTCGTGAATACCGCGGCCGCTGTTGCCGGAACCTCACTGACCAGCATGGCAAGATCGGGCTTGCCGGACTGTTTGATTCCGCAGTGCATGGCTCCGGCCAGAAAGCCCTTTACCGCTGTAATGCTTCGATTTCCCATGGTTGACCGCCTCCTTTCACGATACGGCATTTTGAAAACTGCCCGCGCCGATGCATAGATACAGCACGGCCATTCGCACGGCCAGGCCGTTACTTACCTGCCGGAGAACGGCGGATTTTTCACCATCGGCCACCGCGCTAGTAATTTCCAGTCCGCGGTTCATGGGGCCGGGATGCAATACCAGCACATCCTTCCGACAGCGTTTTAATCGCTGCTCATTAAGGCCAAAATATCGGCTGTATTCCCTTACGCTGGGAAAGGCCGAACTCGTGAGCCGCTCAAATTGCACGCGTAACATATTGATGACATCCACTTCACCGAGTATGGAGTCCAGATCATGTGTAACCTTCACGCCAAATTCGGCAAAGGCTGATGGGCAAAGTGTGGTGGGGCCGACCAGTGTTACTTTGGCTCCGAGCTTGGATAACGCCCATAAATTACTGCGCGCCACGCGTGAATTGGCAATATCGCCCACAATGGCCACGTGCAGATCGCTGATTTTTTTCCCGCGCCGTTCACACGCCTCCCGCATGGTAAATAAATCCAGTAACCCCTGCGTGGGATGTTCATGGCTGCCATCGCCGGCATTAATAACGCTGCATTGCACGAGTCTGCTCAGCACGTCCGGAGCGCCGCTGCTGCGATGCCGGATAATAATGGCGTCAACGCCCATGGCCACAATGGTGCGCGCGGTATCCACCAGCGTTTCACCCTTGCTCACGGAACTCGTGGAAACGGAAAAATCGACGACATCCGCGCTCATGCGCTGCGCCGCCAGGCGGAAGCTGGTTCTGGTGCGTGTGGAATCCTCAAAAAACAGATTTACCACCACTTTGCCGCGTAATGCCGGAACTTTCTTAATGCTGCGCGTTGACACTTCCTTCAGCGCCTGCGCGGTATCGAGAACAGCGAAAATTTCTTCACGCGAAAGCGACTCCAATGTCAGAAGATGCGGGCGGGTCCAGGTGGTTGATTGCGTCATCGGCTGTCTCCTACGGAGGTTGAAGCTGTCGATTCAACAGAAACGGCGTCATCGGAATCAATGGGCTTTAAGCTCACACGCACGCGGGATGCATCGGGAATTTCCAGTCGGCGACCGACAAAATCGGCGGATATCGGATATTCTCTTCCCCCGCGATCCACCAGTACCGCCAGGCGGATAAACCGGGGACGGCCAAAATCCACCAGAGCATCCAGCGCCGCCCGCACGCTGCGGCCCGTATGCAGAACATCATCCAGCAGCAGAACCGGCCGATCATCAATTCGAAAATTCATTTCGGTTCCCATGGGAATGATAATTGAACGATTGCCCACAACATCATCACGATACATGGTGATATCCAAGGCTCCCACGTCCAGCTTACGCCCGGTTTCATGATAAATCGCCGCAGCAATGCGCTGCGCCAGTATTTCTCCGCGCCGGCGTATGCCCACCAAAGCCAGAGGCGCTGCCGCCATAAGCTCACCGGCGGTCAAAATCTGTTGTGAAATCTGCCTTACGGTCTGCGCGATGTCGTCAGCGGCCATGTACTTCTGCATGTCCTTGAGATTACCCGTTGATGCGCTGCGCGGCAAGTTGGAATAAAAGATTTTGATTTTCCGGTGTTTGGGCGAAAAAAAGGGGCTGGCTATTCAGCCAGCCCCGGTCTGTTGATCATCCGCGCCGATAGTGGCCCTGCAGGGCGTTAATCGCGCTGGTTCCCGAACATCATAAGCATGAAGATAAACAAGTTGATGAAATCGAGATACAAATTAAATGCCGCACTGACAGCGGCCTTCTGACTGATCTGCGAACCGTCCGGGCCGGCCAGATACATAAACTTGGCCTTTTGCACGTCGTACGCGGTCAGGGCAACGAACACCAGCACGCCCACCACATTGATAAGCGCCTGCAAACCGCTGACGTGCAGAAACCAGTTGGCAACCATAGCGATAATAACGCCCCACAGAGCCATGCCCGCATAATGTCCCAAACTGGTAAGATCACGTTTGGTTACGTAACCATACAGAGCCATTGACCCAAATGTTCCGGCGGTGATAAAAAACGTGGACGCGATTGAGGCTTGCGTATAGATCAGAAAAAGAATTGAAAATGTCAGCCCCGTCATGGCGCTATACGCAAGAAACAACAGCGTGGCCAATCCCGCACTCATACGGTTGAGTCCGGCACCGAACCAGATGACCAAGCCGAATTGAGCAATGAACACAATCCAATACCCGCCGTTTGCCAGACCGGCTACAAACTTGGTGTTTTCCGAAATCAGTAAAGCCACGATTCCCGTAATCAGCAGCCCCACTGTCATCCAGCCAAACACCCGGCTCATGAAATGTCGCTGTTCCAGAGCGTCCGAACGCACCCCCGGCACCAGCGAATCGTTGTAACCCGAACCGGGAGAATTAAAAAACTGACTCATAAAGCCTTCCTTTGCCAATACTTAGCTTACATAACCAGCCCGCCGACGCCGCGCCGGCAGCTTGGTATGGCCATTTACACAGCCACTATTATACGTATCCGCCACTGGTTTGTTTATAACGCGTCCGAAAAAAATATTAAAAAGCCACACAGCGCTTTTGACTCCGGGGCTATAATACGTTACAAATACCCGGATATGGAATGCTTGGTGGGTTCAAGACCGCCGGCAGGGGTTTTCAGGAGCATTGACTATTAGCCATCACGGTTTGCGTTGTAACGAGCAGATTCGCATCTCTCCGGTTCGCCTGATTAGCGAAAACGACGATCAAGTGGGAATTATTCCGCTGCTTGAGGCTCTGCGCCTCGCGCGGGAAGCGGGATTGGATCTCGTGGAAGTTTCCCCCATGGATAAGCCGCCGGTCTGTCGCGTCATGGACTACGGCAAGTGGAAGTATAAGCAGCGGAAAAAAGAGCAAAAATCCCACGCTGGTTCGCACGTTACGCAGCTTAAGGAATTGCGTATTCGCAGTGTTAAAATCGATGCTCATGATCGTGACACAACCATGAACAAAGCCCGAAAATTTTTGGAAGACGGCCACAAGGTCCAATTCAATCTTATGTTTCGGGGCCGTGAAATGGCTCACGTGGACCTTGGTCGAGGAATTCTGGATAAGATTCGCACCGACCTCGAAGAGGTATGCAAAACCGAACGCGACCCGAAACTTGAGGGCCGCCGGATGATCATGATATTGGCCCCGAAATCGCATTAACTTCCTTGAGAAAGCGGCAAAACGTATTATCGGACGTTTTCAACGTGTGATAACCGTAATTTTAAATGAAAAATTAAACATTTTTGAATATTTCTGTTGACCCGCATCAACGGAGATTCTATTGTGGTTATTAGAGAAACATCTGCCAGACGGGTGTGGTCGTTTCTGCGCCGCATTGCGGAGACAGCACCAATGCCAGTTTGGACTGATGCCTTGGTAGAGAAACTTTGCCGGAATTGTTTGAAATACCTGTAGGGGGTATCGGCCGGCAGGTGACGGGATATTTATGGAAAGAGAGAAGGTTTTATGCAACATGTGAAGTTATCATTACTTGGCTTCTGTTCCGCGGCTGTGCTCGTGGCCTGCGCCGGAACTTCGGCCATTCACGCATCGACTATCAGCGTGATTACCTTCAGTGAAAACGGCCCGGCGGCGTTCGTGAATTCTGGTTTGACCGCCAAGTCATTCTGGTCTATTGGGCATAATGGCGGTAGCTTTTCCAACTCAGGAAATAGTGCCTATTCATCGCAAACCGGAGGGGAAGTTGCTCCGGAAGAAGCCAATGTGCTTAACGAGAAACTGGCGACTTTTGTTGTAAATGAAGGCGGTAACAAAACAGCGGTGCCGCAATTTATTTCCGGCGGTCAGATGGTGCAGGTGGATAGCAATCAGGAATTTGTCAGTGAGTTGTTCGGCGGGGCCCAACAATCCGGAGCGGTGCCGTTTCACTATTCAGTGCCGCAAAATGCGCCTTATTATGTGCGAAGCTATAGTTTCTTGCCGCAATTTGGATTTCCGGCCACCGTGAATCCGACGCATCAGGGATCGGTTAAAGTGACGGTGCCGACCCCGGAACCGGCTGCCTTGAGCCTCATGCTAATGGCAAGCCTGGGCTTGTTGTTGTTGCCCAAACGGCGACGGGTTTGAAATTGTGTGCCCATATCGTCCATGCCTTGTCATGGACGATTTATGCGAATTGCTGCAACATTCGGCTTATTAAGGCGTTGGATATGATGA
>JAKAZF010000094.1 GCA_021826605.1 Planctomycetota bacterium
GGCAATGGAGACCACCAGCCGCAGGTTGCCGCCGGAGAGTTTTCGCTTGGCATCCTCATATTCATTAAATACCAGTTGAATGCTCTGACAGCGTCGTTGCAGAGCTTCAGCGTCTTCGAGCACAAGAACCATCAGGCCAATGTACTCATCGGGCATTGCCTGGCTTTCATCTTCGGACAGGCGAGCGGTTTTGCTGTGCAATTCCACATGCAGTTCGGTCAACTTGGTGCTGATGGACTGGAGCTTTTTCATCAGGGGAATAACTTTGCTGGTTCGCAAGGAAAGCTCTTCCAGCAGCGTTACAGCCTTGCGGCGACGATTGCGCATACGACGGCGAATGTCTTCCTTAACGGATTCGGTGGTGGCGGAATCCTGAATTTTATCCCATTCTTCGCGGTTCTGGACCAGAATTTTGCGAATGGTTCCCAGGTTCTGCGGGATGCGTTTGCTGATCGTTCCCTTGGCATCGACTTCCGCGGTGGAAATTCGCATGGTGCGGTCGAATGGCAATTCACCGGATTCAACCTGAGCGAGAATATCAACCGCACTTTGAATGCAGTAATCACTCTCCAGAACCTTGCGGCGGAACGCCATGCGCGTTAATTCGATTTTCTTGGCCAGGCGGATTTCTTCATCGCGCGTCAGCAGCGGAATTTCACCCATCTGCGTGAGGTACATTCGTACCGGATCGTCGATGCGTTTGGAGCCAACCTCCGCAACCTCATCCTCATCCTTCATGGAGTTGATTTCTTCTTCCGCCTCAAGCATCAGCGATTCATCAGGATCATCAGCCGACGGCGCGACAACATGCTTATTGCCCTCCGCCTCATCAAGCAGTTCAACTCCCATTTCATCGAATCGCTGCATCAAGGCGTCAAGCCGATCCGGAGCAATGGCATCGTCCGGCAGAAGCTCATTGAGTTCCTCGTAGGTCAGGTATCCCTGTGATTTACCTTTTTCGATGAGCAATTGAATATTTGCGCTGGCGTTGGCCAACGGAACCGTGCTGACCGTTGCGGGCGGTTGTACTTGCGAATGCGTGGCGTGACTCACAAAGTCCTCCTGAGGGTCCAAAAAAATCTGGACAGCGTTTTAAAATCGGCCGTCTTTACACTACCGTCAACAGACGAGGCCGAGAAATTCAATATCATTTCCATGACACGTCTTTCCATACGTACCATGGAGCGCACCGGCTCAATAAAAAGCCCTTGCGGATGCATCTGCACCCGCAAATGCGGCCTGTGCGTTCTTCCGTCGGGCATCCCGAACATTTTGCTTCCGCAGGCAAAACCCGGCGGAAATTGCAACTCCCTCCAACTGAGGAAGCCAAATCCGAACCTGTTATTTTAGCATCGGGATGCGTTCGATGCCACTGATATATTTGAATAAATTTATTTAAGCGGGTTCCAGCGCGTTCATGCAAACATCATGCCACAAGCCGCTGCGACGGCAGTCCGGAAACAATCCGGCACGAACCCGCCAAACCGATAGCGCCGCATGTGCTATCGGCATTTTGCCGCCCCCGGTTTCAGCCCCCCTGCGGGCGCGGCCCCAGGGGCCGGCGAAGTTTATTGGTTTTGGCGGCTAACATACGCGTGTCTACAACCGTTTTAAGCCGGGCGGCTTCATCGGGCGTGGCCCCACCCGGGCTGTCAATGTCAGTTGCCGCGGTGCTGCGCAGCTGTGAGAGTTCCTCCAATCGATTTAAGGAGTCTTCAAGCTTTTGTTTGAAGTTTCCGCCGCGTTCAGCCTCCGTTTGTGCCTGCATGACCAGCCGGACCAGTTCGGGATCATCCAGAAGCGCCATGAATTCCGCCAGATTCCCAGTCGAAGAGTCCGTAAGTTCTTCAAGATATTCCAGCAGCCGAGCCAACAGGCTTGCCATGGCTGGTTCAGGAAATAAGTCAATACTGATCCGCTCACGGAACAACGCGTAAAGCGTGAAATCAGAAACCAGCGATCCAATGATCCACAGGCCGGCCCGCTGAACGCCAACGTCCACAGTCGTGGGCTCCGGCGGCGGGGCAACCGCTCCAACTGCTCCAGTCGCTCCGGCGTTATTGGTGGTGCCAGGTGCCGCAGCGGAGAGCTTGCGGATTCGGGCATGAACTTCATCCGGACTTATCCCGACAAGATCGGCAATATTTTTCTGCAGCAATCCCCGTCGAATGGGGTCCACCGTCGAATTCAGGATCGCCGGGGCCACCAGCCGCATCAAGGCCTCCGAGGCGCGTTGCTTTCCGGCCAGAGAATCCGATGCTTGAAACATTGCATACATTTTTTCCCAGGCATATTCCAGAGAATCCCTGGCTTGAGCGAGTATTTTCTCAAACGCCTCGCCGCCATGGGCCATGCAAAAATCGCAGGGGTCTTTGCCATCGGGCACATGGGCAATGCGCACATCGACGGGATATCGAAGAAGCAATTCAATCGCCCGGTCCGCGGCTCGCCGGCCGGCATCATCACTGTCAAACACCAGCGCCACACGATTACAAAATCGCCGCAACATGTGGATATGCTGCTCGGTCATGGCGGTACCCAGCGTGGCGACCACATTTTCCACCCCCGCCTGATGGCATCCCACCACATCCATGTACCCCTCCACCACTACCGCCATTTGTTTGCGTATCAGTGGCTGGCGGGCCAGATTCAGCGCATAAAGCGTTTCCCGCTTGGAAAACAATGCCGTCTCCGGAGAATTAAGATATTTTGGTCCGTCCTGATCGCCTCCCGCCGGACTTTCCGTGCCTTGCGCCGATGCCGCGGTTGGAAGAATGCGTCCGCCGAACGCGATAACCCGGTCACTGAGATCTATAATTGGAAACATCAATCGGTTGCGGAATACGTCATACGGACTGCCATCCGAGCGGCTTTTTACCAAACCCACTGCCAGAAGTGTTTCCTGGCTGATCCCTTTTTTGGCCGCCGCGGCGGCCAATGCCGTCCATTGCGTCTCGGCACAACCGATCTTAAAACGCTCGATGGTTGCGGCATTGACTCCGCGCGCAGTGAGATACTGCCTGGCGGTTTCACCAATGGAACCGAGAAGATTTTTCTGAAAATATTGGGCAGCCCAAACATTGGCCTCATAAATTCTGTCCCGTTGCGAATGGGCCTGCGGACTGGCCGAGCGATATTCCGGCAACGCAATACCGTAGCGCTGAGCTAAAAATCGCAGCGCCTCACCCTTGGACATCTTGTGATAATTTTCCACAAATTTGAAGACATCCCCCCCGGCGGCGCAGACGAAACAATAAAATATCTGCTTCTGGGGTGAAACATACATCGACGGGCGGCGATCTTCATGAAACGGGCACAGACCGACAAATTCCCTTCCGGCAGGCCGCAGGGCGATATGTTCGCCGACAATCTCCTCGATTCGAGCCGCCTGGCGCACAACCTGAAAAATATGTCCGGAAGAATTACTCATCGCATCCGATTCTAACATGCCCCGCCGCCGGCGTGTTAGCCAATGGACCGACAAGTCATCACGGTGGCACGGCAGGGAAGAGGCGTGGCCGAGAAGGCGACTCTGCGATAAGCTTAAGAACTGGATCATTGTACGGAGCCGATTTATGCGATTGAAACAAATATTGGCGGTTATTTTTTTCGCACCGATTTTATTTCTCGGTCTTGCCGGATGCAGCAATACCGCCCCGGAACGCACAGTGATACGCCAGCCGCTGAATCCGGCGGTACTGCAGATTCTCCGATCATTAGCCAAAGGACATCAGGACAAAACCCAACTCGCCTTCCTCGCGGATTTTAAGGGGTTGTCAAAATCCGCCGGCGCGTTTAACAGCTACATGTCCGCCAGCCAGGGCAAACTATTGGACCAATTAAAAGCCTGGGCCCGGAAGCATCAGGTTAAACTCCAGTACTTTTACCGCCCGGGCCTGTTTGGCAAGGCCCAGAAAATAATTGCGGACGATGAAGGTTCAATGCTGCTGCACAGCAATTCCGCCGATTTTCAAAAACGCTATCTGATCATGATGTATATGGATTACTCGTGGCAATTGGCCATGGATAAGGCCGCCGGGCAGCAGGCCCGGATTGACCATGCCGGTGCCGGCCTGATGCAGTATCTGCATGATGCCACGGCGGTAAACAGGCAATCACTGGCCGATTTGTGGAAACTTCTGGAACATTACCATTGGCAGAAAAGCCCGGGTAAATGAACCGGCCGACAGGCGAACGCGGGCGTACAATGGCGAGCGATGGACACCGGGCTGTGAAAGTTCCGAATATGATTGCGTTCAACGGAAATGGACCGAGATTAACGAAAACAATGTATTTCCATACCGGCATATCCGACACGCTGGGATTACAACGGCCTGTCCGTTAAACTCTCGGCATGATGAAGGAAGACGTAAAATCCAAAAAGGCGGTCGTGCTGTTAAGCGGTGGACTGGATTCCGCAACGGTACTGGCCGTGGCTAAAGATAAAGGCTTTGCGTGTTATGCCCTGAGTTTTGATTATGGCCAGAGGCATCGGCAGGAGTTGGATGCGGCGGCACAACTGGCCAAAGAAGCCGGTGCCATCAGGCACGTGGTTCTAAATCTGAATCTTCGGCACTTCGGCGGCTCAGCTCTTACCGCCGATATTGCCGTTCCAAAGGATCGGCCCACGGCGGATATGACCCACGGCATTCCTGTAACCTATGTGCCGGCTCGCAATACGGTATTTTTATCCTGTGCTTTGGCCTGGGCCGAGGTACTGGGATGCTTTGACATTTTTATTGGCGTTAATGCGGTGGATTACTCCGGCTACCCGGATTGCCGTCCGGAGTACATTGCGGCGTTTGAAGCCATGGCCAATCTTGCAACCCGGGCAGGCATTGAAGGGCGGGGACGGTTTGTCATTCATTCGCCATTGATGCAGATGCATAAAACCGACATTATCAAACTGGGGCTGGCGCTGGGCGTTGATTATGGCCACACGTGGACATGTTATGATCCGGGTATTTCCGGCCGTGCTTGCGGTCATTGTGACGCCTGCCAGATTCGTCTTGCCGCGTTCAGGCAACTGGGCGTAATTGATCCGGCGGCTTACGAGCAGAATACCGGCGGCTCACAATGAAAATTTCGGAAATATTCTTGAGCATTCAGGGCGAAGGCAAGCTCACAGGGGTTCCATCGCTTTTTATACGCACCAGCGGATGCAATTTACGTTGCGTGTGGTGCGACACCCCTTACAGTTCCTGGAACCCCATCGGTGAAACGATGACGGTTTCGGAGATATTAAAAAAAGCTCAATTGCATGGCACACAACACGTGGTGATTACCGGCGGAGAACCGTTGATGCAACCGCAACTGCCGGAACTTGTTGCGGGACTGCGAACGATGGGCCGGCATATAACCGTTGAGACCGCTGGAACGCTGTGGCAGGATGTGCCGATGGATCTTGCCAGCATCAGCCCGAAATTGTCACATTCCACGCCGTTCAACGATACAACCTGGTCGAATATTCATCAGCAGCGGCGCTTGAACTGGGATGTCCTGGCAACATTCGCCCGATCACCATTGATTACGGAACGGCAGTGGAAATTCGTGATTTGCAAGCCGGAAGACATGGCGGAGGTAGATGCCATTGTCAATGAAATTTCCAGTTTCACCCCGATTCCCCCAGCCGATGTCATTCTGATGCCGGAGGGAGTCCAATCCGAAGCCCTGCAGGCGCGTGGCGGATGGTTGGCGGAAATATGCCGCGAGAGAGGCTTTCGCTTTGGAATGCGTTTGCATATTCTACTTTATGGAAATACGCGCGGAACGTAATGCGCCGGCGGCGGCGGGAACCCGAGCAATGATTTATCCGCCGGTTTAAATTCAAAGGAACACATGATGAAGAAAAAAAATAGTCCGTTACAGATTCTGAAAACGTTTGCCAATCCTCATCCCCACCGGGATTATGAAATTGAACACATCGCTCCCGAATTTACCTCCGTATGTCCGCAGACGGGACAGCCGGATTTCGGAACCATCCGCCTGCTTTATATTCCCGATAAATTATGCGTGGAGCTAAAAAGCTATAAAATGTATCTGCAGAGCTTTCGCAACCGGGGAATATTTTATGAGGATGTTACCAACGTTCTGCTCGATGATCTGGTGCAACGGCTTAAACCCCGACACATGACCATCATAAGCGAATGGACGCCACGCGGTGGACTTCGGTCCATTATCCGCTGCGAGTATCGTCCGGCGAAACCATGACCAATATCTGCTATTTTAACCCGGCGGCAAGCTGGGAAGCGAAACGGCCCAGGGCGGCCGGAACATCGGGCGATGCCGCGGCGAGTTCACGTGTGATGCTCTTGATAATGGCCGAACCGACAATCACACCATCGGCCAGCGGCGCAAGTTCAGCCACCTGATCGGGCCGCGATATTCCAAAGCCGACGCAAATGGGATGCGGCGTCAGCGCCCGCAGCGCCTTAAGATTCAGCGGAACATCCGCCGGCAAGGTTTGCCGCTCGCCGGTTATTCCCGTGACGGACAAATAATAGATAAATCCATTACATAATGCGGCAATTTTGGCCCGTCGGTCCGGAGCAGTGGTCGGCGCAATCAAAAGACTGCTTTTGAGTTTGTATCGATTTAACGCTTCAACCACGGCCGGAGCTTCTTCCAGCGGTACATCCGGCAGAATCAGACCGTCGACGCCCGCCTGGGCGCAATGTGCGGCAAAGGCATCGGCACCATGTTTGAAAATAATACTGAAACTGGCCATTGCCATGATTGGCAAAGCGAACCCGCGACCGCGTATTTTTTCCACGGCCTGCAGGATGCGTTCAACCGTAGCACCTTTTTCCAGTGCCAGACGATAGCTTTCCTGAATGGTAGGCCCATCGGCAATTGGATCGGAAAATGGAATACCCAGCTCAATGCAGCCGGCACCGGCACCTTGCAGGGAATCAAGCATGGGTCCCAGCAGATCAATGCTTGGATAACCGGCGGTGACAAATGGGCACAATATGGCCCGATGTTTCCGCCCCGGCGCGGCAAACGCGGCTGAGAGCCTGTCGGTCATATTACTGCCGCACCAACGGATGAGCGTAATAGCCAATCATCGCCAGGAAGCGATTGGCGTTGAGAATCGGCACAGACAGGTTCTGCGCTTTTTGCTGCAACTGCTCATAACGCTGCTGTTGTGCAACACGTTCGGATTTCAAGGCCGCGGTTTGAGCCGTCTCCACGCCGCTGAAATTCAGCAATGCGCTGCTTGGACGGGAACCCAATACCAGGAAATCGGTCTGGGTGGAAAGGTGTTTGTCAACCACGCCACCCCAGGATTCAACGAGTCGCACAATTTGTCGGCGACCGGCAGCGGTTGGAATGCCGTTGCCGTTAACATCAAAATTGCCATAGATGACAAAATGGAACTTCCGGTTCTGATCTTTATGGAAAACCGGATTGGCGATGAGATCACCGGCAAAAATCTGTGCATTGGGTTGCAGGTGGGTAATACGGCAAACCGAGGCGAATTTGCCAACGCGGATCACCGCAATGGAACCCGCGCCGCCGCCGTTCTCACCGGTGTCAACACCGAGATTCGGATTATAAACCGCAAATGACAGACCAACGGTTATATGTTCGGCACTTCCCAAATTAATGTAAACATGCTGTGTAAGCGGTGAAACACGAATCACTTTGCCATCCGCCTGACTGAGAATGGCGTTGGCTCCGGTATTTGGAGCACGATAAGCGGCAATCTGATTGCGCAGATCCTGTACAACGGTGATTCGAGCTTGAAGTTCCTGCTTGAGCTGCTGGATCTGAATAACCTGTCCGCGCAGTTCGGAAATGTACTTGGACTGTTCAGCGGTGAGCTGTTGCTGCAATTTACCAGCCTCGGTTGAAACCTGGCTGTTAGCGGCATTGAGACTGGCGGTCAAAGCATCAATACGACTCTGAGCCGATGTCAATTTGTCATTGATTGCGTGGATATCATCCTTGAATGACGAGCGTGTGGATGCAAACCGCCGTTGATAATTGGCCAGGTGCGTGTGATATTGCGCGATTTCCTTTTGAGCAGTCACCAGAGCCGAGTGAACCTCGGACAATGCCAGCACCAGCGATTTTCCGGTCATTCCGGTTTGGGTCAGAATGCGGTTCACCGGACCGGATGGGCCAATAAGCTGTGACACCTGGCCTCCGCTGTTACCGCTGATTTTCATTTCCAACTGATTAATCTGATCCACCAACTGCCGCACCACCGTATTGCTGGTGGACGCATTGGCTTTCAGATCCGCGATAATCTGCTGGTTCTGATCTTCGGGTGACGCAATCAGCGCAAGATTCTGCCGATCCGTCGAAGCCGTCTGTTCCGCCTTACCTAATTTGAGGTACAAAAGAATGGCGATAATTGTCGCCACAAGAAAAA
>JAKAZF010000095.1 GCA_021826605.1 Planctomycetota bacterium
GGCAACATGAGCAATATTGGCCCTTGCGCTGGGCGTTAAGAGCGGATATTCAGCAGCGCTATATGGGCTGGATCAGCAGTAATCACGCGAATCCGGATTGGCTGTTTATTATCGCGCGGCGGAAAATTCGTCCCGCCGGCGATAACGCCTCCGGAGAAGTCCTCGGCGGACTGGCTGCCGCGATTAATCAGGAAATTCCCATCTATCAGTTTACCCATTACGCATTTATTCACGACTTGGCCGTGCGCGCCGATGTACGCCGCCAAGGCATCGCCAATGCCCTGATTCAATATTCCCGACAGTGGGCACGCGATAAGGGCGTCAATCAATTGCGCCTCATGGCAGCTGAAAAAAACACCGCCGCCAAAACGCTATTTGAGAAACTCGGATTTCAGACAACCTATGCCGAAATGGTGTTGCCGGTTGATTCAATTTGACCCGCATGGGATAAACATGAAAGACCCAATCCAACCATCCCACCCACAACCTTCGCCGGAAGCGGATAACCGCGGCGTGCCTGATTCATCCCCACTTGCGCAAGCGCAACGAACCGGTGTGTCACGGATTTTTGAAAATGCTTTGCTCCTGCTGATTCGCGTTTATCAGGTCACGCTGTCCCCATTTTTAGGCGGACACTGCCGTTATGAACCTACCTGCAGCATGTATGCTATTCAAGCCGTTCAAGAGCACGGCCCCTGGCGCGGCAGCCTCTTGTCGCTCAAGCGTCTGCTGCGCTGCCATCCCTTCGTAAAAGGCGGCTACGACCCCGTGCCTCCCCGGCATCCGCCTCAATAATTAGAATTCGCTGAATTAAAGGTACCTGACACCTTTGTTATTTCACCTTTGTTATTTTCTGTCGGGCTTTCGCACGCAAAGAAGCATATAGACGGCCATCGCGTCGAGCAGCGCGCCGATGGGCAGGGCGATCAACATCTTCCATGCCAGTGAAATTGCGGCATGATAGCGGCTGCCATTGTGGCTATGCGGAATCAACGCATTGGGCATGCCCGCCAGGGAGCCGACGGCCCAAAAACCGATTAGAACCAGCAGGCTTCCCATGACCAGCATCAGAGGCACAGCTACGCGATACCAGGCATGTGACTTCCGGGCTTTGGGGCGTTTCCCCCGTTGTGCTGCCGGTCCCCCGGATTTGCGATTACCGGAAGTCTCAATGATTTTTGCTTCAGGGATTTCCGCCTGCGAATCCTTTCGGGAATTGGGTCGGGCCATGGGTTGCGGGCGGGGCGGCGGGATGTTGCCGCGTGAGGCTTTCATGTCCGCTTCCAATGCCGATCCCAACGGGGAAAAGACATCCGGCTGCGTATGTCCCTGCGCCAGCATGGCCACAAACCCCGTTGCACTGCGCGGATCATCGGCACCGGCCATCAACTGGGGTTCGGAATTGTCCAGGTTCTTCAGGGCATCAAGTGCGTCCGGCCGCGCGGGAGGCTTTCTCTTTTTCTTATCCATTATGACACTCCTTGCGGCAGCGGGGGCCGGCTTTGCAGATGCCAACCTGCTTTAACACCATAGCCATTAGCAAATGATCGCATGTCCATGGGGCGTTTGCCAACGGGTTGCAGTGTCAAAAGTTCAATGGCTCCCGATCCGCAGGCAACATATAAGCCCGGCAGGACTTCGCCGGGTTTACCTGATTGTAGGCCTGTAAAAACTTCGCGGCACTTAAGCAACGAGATTTTCGCGCGGATTTCACCATCGGCTGTCAGCAATTCCGCCAGGCAGCCCGGCCAGGGGGAAAGTCCCCGAATGCGGCAGGAAACCTGGCGCGCGGATTGGGCAAAGTCCACATACGCCATGTCTTTGGATAGCTTCGGGGCTTGAGAAATACGGCGGGAATCCTGAAGGGCGGCGCGGGCGCTTTGGGTGTCGATTTGCCGGATAACCTGCTGCATCAGTGGCGCTCCCAGATCAGCGAGGCGATTATGCAGTTCTCCGGACGTTTCGCAGTCGCCGATGGGCGTTGGCACCTGACCCAGAATTTCGCCGCCATCCATAATATTTGTCACGCGAATAACCGATACGCCGGTGGTATGTTCACCGGAAAGGATGGCCCGCTGGATCGGCGCGGCTCCACGAAACGCCGGCAACAGCGACCCATGAAGATTCACCCCGCCATGCGGTGCCAGATTCAAGACGGCATCGGCGATTTTTTGGCCAAAGGCAATCACCACTAAAATGTCCGGAACAACAGCACGCAGCCCCGCAATCACCTGGGGGTTATTGACGTTGGCGGTTTTCAGGACCGACAGCCCCAGCTCGGCGGCGTATGCGGCAATGGGCGTGGGCGTGCAGTGTTGTCCGCGCCCGGCGGGTTTATCCGGCTGTGTTACCACCATTGCCACGTCATGACCCGATTGGATCAGGGCTTTAAGCGCAGGCAGGCCAAAAGCCCCGGATCCAAGAAAAAGCATTTTCATCACATCAACATAACGCAGGTGTTAAATCGCGCCTACCGGCTGATTTAATTTGTCACGCAACGAGGGCATCACTTCCCGCACTTCGGCGGCGATACGGGTATTGGGGAACTGATCCGTGATCTGCTGTCCAATTCGGATAGCTTCACCCCAATTCTTATCATTGCATTGCAGCGCGAATTGCACACCAAGCTGCTGCAACTGCTTCTTGAACACATCACGGGCAATTTCCTTAAACCCTTCGCCTTCACCCGGCGTCAGGTATTGATCAAGCTGTTTGAGCAGTTCTACGCTGCGGTCCACATCTTCCTTGGTAACCGCATCTTTCCATTCCTTCAGCAGGGTGCGTTTGTGATTTTCCTTTGCGGCCTGAATGCGATCGGGCAGCCGCACGACATCCGCATGGCCGGTAAAAGTCCGCGTGAGCTGTTCCATTTCCCGAACCGCTGCGCTCCAATCAAATTTCTTAAGCAACTGGTCAAAATGCTCCAGAGCTTCGTGAACTTCACGTTCAATAAATCCCTTACGGGCGCTTTCCACCATGTCACGGAATTGCGCCGCCTCCTGGCGGTTGCCAAAACGTCGTTCCATTTCCGCAGCCAGCCAGTAGGCACCGTCGTAATCATTTTTATCAATATCCTCCCGGATGGCGTGACGCAGCGCTTCGCGGTCTTTGTGGCGATACGCGATCTGCTTGGCTGAATCCGAAAGCGCCGCGCTGTCCCGAATACCTTCAAGAAGTTGACGCTGCGTTTCCATTCCTCCGCGCAACTGCTCATATTGCCAGTGATCATCGCTCATCGACTGAATTTTCAAGCTCATGGCCGCATAACTCAACCCGGCCATCGCCAGGACTACAAGGCCCACGCCCAGGAGTATAAAACCGGGGACCATCACCGTCATCGCCTGTGGTGCGTTAGCCGCCGCCTTAATGCCCGGTGCCGCGGCCGCCAGTGCTACAATGCCGATGACCAGACAACCCGCCCCCCCCAAGGCAACGATCAGACTTACCCACCGAGATCGTTTAATTAAATGTTCAATGTTCATAAGCATCGATCTCCAAAAAATCCTAAATGTGGCTGGCAGTTGTGCAAGTATTTCTTCGCAGGACAGCCGAAGGGTGACCGGGGGAAAAAAGGGAGTTTTTGGCCCCATGACCCCGGCCGAGCATACTTGCGACTTTATCGCCGGCAAAAAGTACCGTCAACAAAAGGTATTATAGGCCGACAAAATGCCGTGTGCACCCGTATCGGCAACCATAATCCACCGCCCCCGCGATGGTGGCGATACATCCACCGGCATTTATATCGGCGTTTGATTGCATTTTCGACAATAAACAGTAATCTAATACCAAACATGAAATGTGTAATATTTTTCAAGTTTTACTGAATTACGGACCGATAGAATCCCAGTAGAACGGGTTGTAGAAAATTATGGGTTCAAACTCAAAAACGTCTTCTCGAAAAGTGGCCTCGGCCGTGAATCATCGCCGGGTGTTTACGGTCCTGTCCTCTCTCGTGGCAACCCTGGCACTAACGGCGGGGCTGCTGCTTCTGCTTGAGGGGCAACCGATCACCAGCGCCGGCCCCTACATGATGAACTTTTCCAACAACACCCAGAATTGGAATTCCGTTATCCACGCGGACACCCGATTGCGGAAAGGCCGCTGGAACTATATCATCGTCTATCAATCCGGGAGTCTGTCCGGCAATTCCGCCGAACTCTCGGAGGGCAAAGATGTAGGAGGAATGATCAAGCCCCAAAATGCGGGGAACATGACGCAGGGTGCCAATTTTCATTTTGTGGTGGATAACGCCCGAAACGACCTTGGTATTCCCGACGGATACGTACAACGAGGCGTGGCCTGGCAGAAGCAATTATCTACCGCACCGTATTTTTCCTGGCCTTATTTAACACCTCATCATTATGCTGGTTATGCCAATGCCGTAGGGGTGTGTATCGTCGGAGATATCAATCGTCAGGCTTATTCCAGCCGCCAGATTCATTCCGCTGTGGCGCTGATTAGAACATTGCAGCGGCGGTTGAATATTCCAAATTCCGGCGTCAAACTACAGTGGGAAATTCGTGGACAACCTACCGCGCGTGAGCGCGCCTTTGGCCGCGAGTTTCATCATCTGCTTCGGCGTTGATCCATTGTAATCCCGCTCATATCTTTTTGGGCTGGCAAATAGCAGCGAAAGCGAATACGATACCCCGTGCACAGGGGGCATTACGCCCGGCAGCGTCACTTGCTGCTGCGGCGGGACGTTGACGTTGTTGGCCGGCCGGCAAGAAGGAACTCTGTAATAAGGCTCGACCTGGGTGATGGAAGTTCTACCCGATATTCCTGATTTTGAAGTGTTATCCTGTCTGGGTTATGGAGCCAGGAGCACAATTTATGCGGTCTGTGAAATCCGCACGCGCCAGGTCTACGCGCTTAAAAGGGTTCTACGACGCAGCCCTGAAGATGACCGCTTTTTGGAGCAGGCGGAACAGGAATACGCCATCAGCAGCCATTTTACTCATTCGGTTTTGCGAAAAAGCCATCGCCTGATTCGCCGGCGAAAATTTCTTTCCACGACAGAATTACATTTGCTCATGGATCTTTTCGACGGCGTCTCTCTGGATACCGAGCGGCCGGCCAGCCTTAAATCTCTGCTGGAAATATCCTGTCGCGTTGCCGAGGGCCTTTCCGCGATGCACAAAATGGGTTACGTTCACGCCGATATCAAACCCAACAACATCATGATCAATCAGAATAATGATTGTAAAATTATTGATTTCGGCCAAAGTTGCGCCATTGGTACGGTAAAAAGTCGGATTCAAGGCACCCCTGATTATATTGCGCCAGAACAGGTGGCCCTGGGGCCGCTGACGCCGGCAACCGACATTTTTAATTTTGGAGCCAGTCTTTATTGGTGCGTGACGGATCGCCATGTGCCAACCGTCATCCCCAAGAAGAAGGCCGGTGCCAGTGGAGTTGATTCCCGTACGCTGATTCCACCTCATGAAATCAATCCGCGGATTCCAGCGCAATTATCACGCTTGATTCTTGAATGTGTGGAAAATCGCCCGTCTGATCGTCCGCCGAGCATGGAAGAAGTCCATGCCCGGCTGCAATTGGTCTTAAGCGTAAGCTCAGCGGTTTACCTGCAGCGTGCCAATGCGGCCGCCCGGGAGGGACAGGTGGCAGACGCTGCAGACGGTAACCCGGCAGGCACGACATCCGCAGCCGATGCCGATACCGTAACCTGAATGATTCCGGCGAATGGACCTATCCAGTCTTTTGATTGAATTATTGGACCCGATTTGGCCGATGCTTAATGATATGGCATGTATTCTACGCTGTATCTGTGGCTGTGCTGACGCCGGCCCGTGCCGATGAGAACGAACTAAGGAATCTATGTCCGCCCGTCAAACCATTGATTACCTCCGCCAGGGTGCGGCCTTGAATCGTGAAGATACTTTGCGTAACGGCCACATGTTACATTTTCCGGCTTCCGGTGAACTGGTTGTGGCGGGCGATCTGCATAACCATTGGCGGAACTACGAAAAAATAAAAACCTTTGCCGCGCTGGATCGGTTTCCCGAACGTCATGTGATCCTCCAGGAAATTATTCATGGCGGAGCCTTGGGTCCTGACGGCGAGGATAGCAGCATCCAAATGCTTCTGGATGCCATCGACTGGGCGTTCCAGTTTCCTGGCCGGGTGCATTTTCTTCTTGCCAATCATGATTTAGCGCAGATTCAGGCTATCCCCATCATGAAAGATGGCTACGACCTCACGGAACGGTTTAATCGGGGCTTCAGTGTTTTTTACGGCAGTAAAGCGGGTGAGGTATCAGCGGCATTTCGCGAATTTGTGCACAGTATGCCGCTGGCGGGCATTACCATCAGCGGCATATTTTTAAGCCATTCGCTACCAGGTGACCTTGACCTGCCATCCTTCGACGCCGGCATTGTGCGTCGTACCCTCACCGACGCGGATTACCAGCGAAACGGCTCGGTGTATAAGATGGTCTGGGGCCGTTCACAAAGCGAACAGGCGCTGACAACCTTGAGCAAATTCTGGTGGGCGGACGTTTTTATCTGCGGACATCAGATGCAGGAAAGCGGCTTTGGGATGCTGGGCAAAAATATGCTGATTGTCGATTCCTCTCACAATCATGGCGTTTTATTGCCTCTGGTTCTCGACCGCCAATACACCATGAACGATCTGGTAAAAGTATTGGTTCCGCTGGCCGGTGTTGAATAACTCGCCCGCCTGTTGCACTATTTCCGCCCGTAAAATAAAGAGCAGGTGGGGCCTATCAGCCGCAAAAGCGTATCTTCCGCCATGCACGTTTTGTTTTCAATGAGTTTTATGTTTCAATACTCCCACCAGAAAAACGTCCGTAACGGACAACAGACTTCTGGAGCTTAGCAGTTTGGTACTCTGATAGTGCACCGAACTATGCAGAATATTCACTCGGCACGAATAATATCATTGCCGAACGAGGAATTTAAATGATGGTTTATTGGCGCAGCAGAACTTTCCGTCAGCGGTTGATCGCAACTGCGGCCGCCACGCTGGTGGCGGCACTTGCGGGCTGTACGCATAATGGATCACAGGGACCGACAACGATTTCCGCCGCCGCATTTATTCGCCCGGGTGCGCCGCTTTCCAATCCGCGATCCAGTCCGCCATCAAGCAAAACCCAACCGCTGACATCCCAACTTGACGGTGCGGCGGCACAAAACTCTCCAACCCCTCAAACAACCGTCCTTCCCGTGCCGCCCGCCAACATTCAGGCCGCAGTGACGCCGGCTCCCGGAACTAATCTGGCCGTGGCCGCACTGCTGGGAACGGTGAACAGCAAACCCATATTTGTCCAGGATGTGCTGCGGCCGATTTCCAAAGAATTAAAAAACGCGGCAGCTATCAGCAAGACGAAAACCTACTTTCAGCAGCAGGCGGAGCAAAGCATTGCCCGCGAGCTCAATGTGCAAATCGATGATATTCTTTTTCTGGCCAAGGCCAAAAGATTTTTGGATAAAGATGACATGAAGGAAGTTGCGGCTGTCGTAGCCGGGCAAAAGGCCAAAATTGTCGCACAATATATGGGGTCCGAACAGTTGGCCGACCGCGCCTTGCAGCAACAGGGAAGTTCTCTGAATCAAAAACTTCAGGCCGTTCGGAATCAGACGATCATCGGCATGTATCTTAATCGTACGGTGTACCCCAAGCTCATCAGCACGCGCCGCGAGCTTTGGCATTACTATCAAGCTCATATCGCCAAATACACGCAACATGCTTCGGTGGATCTTTTCACCATCACGTATCGGGTGATCAATCAGTGGCCGCGCGATCCAACGGATCCCACGCATACCCAGCCGGTCGCCCATGCCACCAAAGCCCAGATCGCCGCCGCGTGCCGCAAGGCGGTGGCGTATTGTGACAAGCTGGAAAACGAAATCCGCCACGGTGCTAATTTCGCGCTTCTGGCGGAAAATAATTCCGCCGACTCAGCGGCGGATAATGGCGGCCACTGGCCCAACACGCGTCGCGGCGAATTATCCAACCCTTTGATTGAAAAAATAGCCTTCTCCCTTAAGCCTCATACCATGGCCCCGCCGCTGCTGATAAAAAATAAAACCAATCCGCGTGGTGATGCGGTGGTGATTATACGCGTAGGTACTGTAACGCGCCATCATGTCATCCCGTTCGGGCAGGAACAGGCCGCAATCGCTCAGATGTTGCGGCAGCGCATGTATCGGCACTTCATGCTGATTTATCAGCGCAACCTCTATGATTCCGCATCCGTTAAAGCCATGACGCGAATGGTCTCAACCGCCGAACAGGTAGCGACATCATTGTATTTCACGCACTAAGTTA
>JAKAZF010000096.1 GCA_021826605.1 Planctomycetota bacterium
CCTGTACCGCTGCATTGGTCCCGGCAATGGCGACGAGGCTTCAATCAGGCGTTTGAATTGGCGTCAGAATTATCCGGAATGTTCGCTGCGCCTTGTGACGACCTGTTACGTCGTAAGCGTGCCACCATAGCACAGACAACCATGCAAAGTGCAACTGCCCGCATCGATAACGTGCGCGGGGCCTTTATGCTGCCCAGACCGGTTGATCTTTCCGGCTTAAATATCTGGCTGGTGGATGATGTATGCACCACGGGGGCCACGCTGCATGCCGCCGCAACGGCACTTCGCGATGTTCCGGCCGCAAACCGGCCCGCCTCCATCAGCGCTGTGGTGCTTGCGGTTGCCGATGCCGCCGCTGTCACGGATTTACCGTAACAGTGGTTTCCGCTTCATCATGCCGTGTTGCGTAACTCCTTATTGCTCCGGAATTCTCAGAATCACAAACGAACGGGCGGGGAAGGTATAGTTCAATGTTGTGCCCGTAATGCTCAGCGGCGTGGAGTGCGGTACAACATGCTTCGGATTACTGAGCGAATTTACCGCCGAACCACTCGATGCGGTAAGCGTAATCGCCGTTCCCTGAGCCGCCAATGCCGGTGCGGAATGCAGATCAATCGATGCCGGAACGGCATTATGCGTGCCATTGATGACTTTCACGATAATCGTCTTTTGCGGCACATTGATGCCGGCAATGGCACTGAACCGTACGCCGGAGCGAGCCATATTTTCGGTCTGGATTTGTTTGCCATCCACATAACCGGTAAACCGATCTCCGTGGATCACCAGTCGAATATCGTACCAGCGTCCGGGTTTTACGGTAAAGCCGCTATGCCAGCCGAGGCCGGAGCGTTGTGAACCTCGTGTGTGTTCAAAGCCGGTGGCGGTATCACCCCATCCGCCGAGATTCCACCAAACGTAATGGTGAAGGCCTCGGATATTGAACGCGATCAAAAACCCTTCGGCACCGCCGAGTTTTCGCGCCTGAACATTAAGCGTGTAGTTGGCGGGAAACTGCCTGGAATGCAGCACGGTCATGAGATTCGTGCCGGCACCGGTCTGTTGGTAGCTGCCGTCACGCACGGACCACTGGCCGGCTACCGGGGTCCATCCGGAGCTGCCGGCGGTGAAGTTGGATTTATACAATGTTTTCCCGCCAGCGGTCACGGTAATGTTTCGGAATTCCGACTGCGTATTCCATGCCCCCAGGCCGATTTCAACACCGGATGTGCCGGGCTTAACAGCGTTCATGGGCCGGTGTGCAATCGCCATCGGCAGCATCCGGGTGGGGCGATTCTCCGAATACATTTGCTGAACATAATATGAAACCGTGCCGCAGGCGCGGGAACTGTCGAATCGAATCATATCCGGATGCCACTGGCTGCCCTGGACATTCACAAACAGCGGCGCATAAGACGCAATGCGGACAATATCGGAATTGCGTTCCAACCCACCCATAAATGCGGCCTCCGCCAGGGCGGCTCGCAAATTGCCTGTGCCGCAGTTATGCGTTACGGCATATTCACCCACGAACACCTTGGGGCCGCTGCGGCTGCGATGATCGTACATATGGCGGTTGGACCAGAACCAGCTTGGCGTATTGTAATAATGATCATCCACCATATAAATGGGCGCTTTGCTCAAATGCGCGCGACCGGTGTAAATTGTTTTCATGTGCGGGAATTGGGCCATCAGGCCATCGTAAACGGCTTTGTAGCGCGGTGGATAATAATTGGTGAGATTCCACCAATCCTCATTGCCGATTTCAATGCGATTTAAATGAAACGGCGCGGGATGGCCGTACTTCGCCCGTAATGCACCCCACTTGGTGTCCACTGGAGCGTTCGCAAATTTGACGGCATCAATGGCGCTTTTTACCCAGGGGGCCATCTTTTTCATTGGAACCACATCCGTGGCTCCCAGTGAAATACCGCAGTTAAATCCAAACAATGGCTTGGCATGCAATTCCTGGCACATTTCCAGAAATTCCAGATACCCCAGTCCGTCGGTCACCCAATATCCCCACGGATTCCAGTGCCCCGGACGATCCGCAAGCGGGCCGATGGTCTTCTGCCACAGAAAACCTTCCGCCAGCGAATTTCCCTCAATATAGTTGCCGCCGGGAAACCGCACAAATGACGGATGAAGGGCCGCCAACATACGGGCCAATTGTGGCCGCAAAGGCAATCCACGCCAGGTTTTTTTCGGGAATAGATTGACAATGTTAAAATATATCGATCCGTGGCCTGACAACACGAAAGCCAGTTTCCCCATTGGATCGCTGCCATGGCTTTTCAATACCGCATGAAAATCGGTCCAATGGCCGGAGATGCCATTGATAACCGTAGACCCCAGCACTTTTCCGTCGGCCGCCAGCAGTTCGGCTGTAACACTGCCGCCCATACCCGGACTTTTCCGGGCGTAAAAGCTTAATTTGTAGGATCGCCCTGTTTTAAAGTTCATCCCCCAATAACCACTATTGACCAATTTAACCGATCCTGGGGGAGTGGTGTAGTAAACGGTCACGCGTGCCGCTAACGGATTGATCTTATTCAATGCGTGATTGGAATCCACCCACAGACTTGCCTGCCGCGGAGCTTTGCTGGACAACGACCAGCCGGCTGGATGATTCTGATTGTCGATCCATTTGAATGTTCCATTCTTGACCAATTGGGCATAAAGTCCACCTTGGCCGGCATAATTAATTTCCTCAAAAAATATTCCCCATAAGTTTGGCGAAACGTGAATACCGGGCTTGGCTACATTGATTGTCATATCCGTAGTGGCGGCAAAAAGAGGTTTGCCGCACAAAAGCACCATGGACAAGGTTGCCAGCACAATGCCCATAACCCCGGTTTTTTTGAGTAATGAATAACGCATGACAGAAACTCCTCACGCACAGTGGCCGCGTAACTGAACTTTGTAACAGGCTCTTGCTGACTGATCCCGGTTGGGTCGGGAAAAGCACCCGCATTTTATTCGCCGAGCCGAAAACTATGAATACGTTAACCGAAATTTCCGGCAATGAGTACCGCTGGAAACCGCCCCGGGCCGCTTAATTATCAATTTGTCCCTGTTTCCTTTACTTTTTGTCAAATCCATTGCAGCTGCACTGGGTCAAAAGAACGTATTCATAACCCCGCGGGCGGGCGCATACAATGGCCAATGAAAGTGCGATGACTCACGATCGACAATCGACGAACTTGGGATATGTGGTTGGCGGGTGGCTTGGGATTCAGGGATCGAGAGGTTTCGTGGCAGTTGGTAATGGGAGGATTGATGAATGGATGTTTTCATAACGCTTTGTTCTGCCGGAGTTAGCCGGTAGAATCTATAGTAAGACAGTTTGATATCGATTTGCAGTTGTTGCGGCGTATCAGGCTGTATGTGATGGAGTATGATGGGTATGGTTGATCAAGCACGCATAGACCGGTTCAAGAGCATGACCGAAGCAGACCCGCAAAACGAGCTTGGATTTATGTCCTTGGGCAGGGCTTATGTGGAAGGCCAGATGTATAAAGAGGCCATTCCCGTGCTGATGCGGGCTTTGCAGCTTAAATCCGGGCTGTCGCCCGCTTATGTTCTCCTGGCGGAGGCCCAGCGTGGTGTAGGCGATCCGGAGGGGGCTGTTAATACGCTTACGCGCGGCTATCGGGTTGCCCATGATCAGGGTGATCTGATGCCCAGAAATCAAATGGCGGATATGCTCAAGGAACTCGGATCTCCGATTCCGGAAACCAAACAGGCGGAACTTACGCCGGAATTGGTGTCCGCCGGTAATATTCAGTGCCGTCGCTGCGGGCGCATTGGCCCGAAAATGAAAGATCGACCCTTCAGCGGAGCCTTGGGAGAACAGATTCACGCCAGTATTTGCGGGCCGTGTTTCCAGCTTTGGATTCGTGAGGGGACGAAAGTGATCAATGAATTGCGGCTGAATCTCACGGAGGCGTCAGCACAGGAAATTTACGACCAGCATATGATGACGTTTCTTGGCTTGAATTGATGTAAGATTGTGGCAGATGGCGGTGCGGCAACAGGCACGCACGGCTAAAGTATTAATCTCATACCAGCGAGGTGATGCATGGAAATGCAATTGTTAACCAAGGAAGAAAAAAAGAAGCTTGAATCTCAGCTCAGGCAGATGATCGACCAGCGTCCGCATATCTCGGCGCGTATTGCCGAGGCCCGGGAAAAAGGGGATTTGAAGGAGAACGCCGATTATCATGCCGCGCGGGAAGAGTTATCCCTCCTGGAAGCGCGTATTAAGGACATGGAAGCCCGCTTGCGTGCGGCATCGGTTGTAAACCCGGATGATATTCCCGCTGACATGGTATTTTTGGGCAGCACTGTAAAAGTTCGGGATCAGAAAAGTGGCGATGAGGAGATCTTCCGCCTGGTCGGGGAATTAAACACCGATGCGTTTAATTCCGATGCCGAGATCATGGAGGTTTCCGCTAAAAGCCCACTGGGTGAAGCCCTGATGCGCGCCAGGGTCGGACAACTGGTGCGCGTATCGGTGCCCCGTGGGGAAATCCATTACACGGTTCTTTCCGTAGGCTGATTTACCACTCCGCGGGCCGGCCGGAAAGCTTTTGAGGACTATGCGGCGGTATGCCGTGTGACAATCATGAGTGAAACTCCGGTTCAATTCGTCGTGCGCCAAGCAGGGACTTCTGAAGTCTTAGCCTCCGATTTGCCGTTAGAAACCGGTCAGGTTCCGCAGTCGGATGATCACGTTCAAGGTGACACCCACTTTGCCGTTTCGGGGACTTCCACTTCCGGCGGTGATAATTGCCTGCTGGAACCCGATGACCAAGCTGCGCCGCCCGCGGATCTTCTTGCGCTGACACCGCATAACGCCTTATCACCCGATGAGGCGGCTGAACTGGCCTGGCTGGCTGAAACACGCCGCATCATTATCCTTCGGCTTAAAGAGTTGGTTATTCCAGTGTCAGCATTGTTATGTTTCCTTTTGGCCGTGCTCATTGAAGCAGCTCTGGTGGCGACAACATTATGGGTTTTGCATTGGCGTGCGATGGGCGGAGGTGGCGGTACCGAGCAGGGCAACGGTTCGGCAACCGCGGTCGGGGGGATTATTCAATCCGTCGCAGATGACAACCTTGCATCCAATCCGGCCGCCCGGTGGCACCCAAGCCCGCTGCCGGCACCTCCTCATTTGCCCGATAAGCCCCTTTTCATGCCACATCCCCAGGCTCTGGCCCTTTTGGATAACGCCAATGCACTTCATGCCACGTTACCAATAATTGGTATCAAGCGTGATCACAACGCCTGGGCTGCTCCGGCGAATCAACCGGCACCCAAAGCGCTGCGGACCAAAATATCGCAACGCCAAACCCCCAGTACCGGTGCGCGCAGCCGTGGTCCGCAGCCGGATTCGCGCGGTGCCCAGCCCGACGCGGCTGGTGGTGGTGCTGGTGCGGTGGTACAGTTATTCAAGCCCGGAGCACAAACCAGCCTGGGATCCGCCACCGGCGGCGGACCGGGACGCGGTCGCGGGGCCGGTGTCGGTGGGGGGGGAAGTATCGTCAAGCCGCCGCCCAACCCGATCATGCCTCTGAGATATCAATTTGCGTGGCCAGCGCATCTGGTGAATCCAAAATTTCAATTGACGATTCGTCGCGATGGTACGGTGGCTGATGTGAAAGTGTTAATATCATCCGGGCACGCCGGTATTGATCAGGCGATTATCAATGCGTTGATGCAGGCGCGGTTTCTGCCCAATATCGTGGGCGGAAAGCCGGTGCAGAGTAAATTTGTTATTCGTTATCAACTTACATCCTGAATGCCCGGACCGGTTCTCCGGAGGTAAGATTTGATTCTCACGCGCACGAACAATGTTCTATGGAATGTGGCATGGCCGGAAAAAAACGCAACACGCCCCAGTTTGATATCGAAAAATCTCTCCATGATCGCCGGTTGGAACAGGTTATATTCCGGCACGGAACTTTGGCCACGGTAATTAAATCCATCGGCTATTATGGACTTTCCGCACTGATCTGGCCGCGATTTATTGCGCCCAAACGCTGGAAGCTTACGCGTTTTGACGTTGCGATGCCGTATCTTCCGGCCGCATTTGACGGCTATAAAATGGCCCAATTAACAGATTTGCATACCGGTCGCACCGATCAGAGCTACTTGCGCCGGGTGATAAGCGAACTGGTGGCGGAGAAGCCGGATATCATTGTCATTACCGGTGATTTAATTGAATATCGCGGCGGTTCGCTGGATAAGCTTGAATCGCTGTTGCCAATGCTCTGCGCCGGCGATGGTGTGGTGGCCATTTTCGGCAATCATGATTATCACGAATATTCCTGGCGGCATGTCGGGCCCCGCTCTGCGCATCGTGCGATTCATAAGCGTTTGCGCAAGCTGCTGGATAAACACCGGATCAAACTGCTGTGCAATACGCAGCACACCGTTGAGCGCGGTGCAGCCAGGCTTTACATTGTCGGAATGGATGAACTCTGGACCGGCAACGCCGATGGCCAGGCCGCTTTTGCCGCCGTGCCGGAACGCGCGGCGTGTGTTTGCCTGCAGCATAACCCGGACGGATACGAAATGCTGCGAGACTATCCGTGGCAATTAATGCTCTGCGGCCATACCCACGGCGGGCAGGTTCACCTCCCGCTGGTGGGTTCGCTTTTTGTACCCATGAAACATCGGCAATACATCCGCGGATGGTACAGGCTTGCGCCCGATTCCCATGGTGCTCGAAAACAGATGTATGTCAGCAGTGGGCTGGGGCAAAGCGTCCCGATTCGTTTGCGTGTCCCGCCGGAGGCATCGATCTTTACGCTGCGTGCAAAAGCCTGAACATGCCGGTTGTGGAGAACAGCCAACCGCAAGAAATCTGATTCTGTATGGTATGATAAGAATATGAGCGACGCACAGGCAGCAAAACACGAGGCGGCGGCGACCGCACAAAATAAGGCCGGGGTGGTGGTCCTCGAACCGCTGTCTATTCCGCTGTTGGCTACCTGGGCAACGTGCGGTTTGTATATGCTCTTGCCGCCGACCATGACATTGGGGCCCCGGTGGTTGCTGCTGGCAGTCGTGACGGCGGTTTTAATTCCCTTGATTATTTTCAGATTGCGGCATCGGTTTTTTCAGAGCCATGTCTGCGGTCACCTTACAGCCGGGATTATCACACTGTTTTCCGCATATTCGCTTTTTACACTGGTGCGGGATTTGCCGCACCATCATGATTCGCCTGTGCAGATGCTGGAGGCGGCCGGGTTGCTTTGGGTAATCAATATTCTGATTTTTGCGTTCTGGTATTGGCGGCTCGATGGCGGCGGACCGCATGCGCGGGCGAGCCGGGGGCATTATCAGACGGGCTGCTTCCTGTTTCCGCAGATGACAATGAAAAACAGCGATCCTTCCTGGTCGCCGCGCTTTTTGGATTATTTATTTGTCGCCTTTACCACCAGCACCGCCTTCTCTCCGACCGATACACCCGTTCTGTCCCGCTGGGCCAAATTGTTGACCATGTTGCAATCCATTATTTCTCTCGGTGTGGTGGTGCTGGTTGCCAGCCGGGCCATCAACATTATTTAACCGCCGGTGTGCGGCCTGGTTGGCTGAATGTTATCCCGGAATAACCGTTTACGGCTGTTTTCTTAAAAGGTTCCGGCCATATCAACATCGGCGGCCATTGATTCTCCAGCCCCGACGCGCTAACATCTTTGGTTGGTTGGAGAGGTGAGTCGGTAATGGCTGCCGCCGGTGCCTGCTGAATCATCGGCGACGGCAAATACATTCGTATGTTGGAACTTGAAGAGGATTATCATGGCCAAGGCTCCTGCCGCACGTACCGTTGGTGAATTGAAAACAATGTCGTATCGGCCATGTTCCGTTAAAGATGAGTTGCGTCGAAATGTCATTGCGGCGCTGCGCAGCGGCCAGGAGCTGTTTCCGGGTATCGTGGGGTATCGCGATACCGTAATCCCGGAAGTGGTAAATGGCATTTTAAGCCGTCATGACATGCTGTTTCTGGGTTTGCGCGGGCAGGCCAAAACGCGCCTGCTGCGGATGCTGCCTGACTTGCTGGATGAGTGGATCCCCGTTTTATCGCAATGTGAAATACCTGATGACCCGCTGGAACCGCACTTGGCGTCGGGAAAGAAAATTATCGCGGAACAAGGCGATAATGCCGCCATTGAATGGGTTCACCGCAGCAATCGTTACCATGAAAAGCTCGCCACGCCGGATGTAACAATAGCGGATTTGATCGGTGAAATTGACCTCGTGCGGCATGCTCAGGGGCGATATTTATCGGACGAAA
>JAKAZF010000097.1 GCA_021826605.1 Planctomycetota bacterium
CTATAACGTCCTATAATATATGTTATGTTAAATTGCGCTAAATACGAATAAAAGGATCGACTGCCCGCCGCTTGGAAGGCGGCCATCTTGTCGCCGAGTATGCCATCTGCTACGATCCAAGGTTAATGATGGATCTTTAGATTCGGTTGGAAATGGGTTATCTATGGACGATATTCGACATTTGATCCTGCCTGCGGGCATCGGGTTGACCCATTTGCAGGTCTACGACCAGATTGCTCCCGATGGCCTGATCGGTGGAAGTCCACATTTTCATACCTGCAGTTCGGAAATTTATTGTGTTCTGGCGGGGCGCGGGAATGTAGAATTGCTTTGGTCGGGCGGATACAGAAAAATTGCTCTGGAACCCAAAAAGGTTGTTTATTTCCGTCCCGGTGTGATCCACCGTTTGGAGAACCCGGATAGTAAGCTTGAAATTCTGGTTATTATGCAAAATGGCGGGCTGCCGGAACGTGGTGATTTTGTGCTTACCTTTCCCGAGGCTGTTCTTAAGGATCCCGAAGCGTATAAATTAGCCGCCCAGGCCGCCGATGTTCCCTCAGCGATCCGACGGCGCGATCTGGCGGTTCAGGGGTTTGAACCACTCAAAACAGCAATGATCGGTAATCCAACATCCGCAAGAGCCATGCTTAAGAACCTTTACCAGAGGGCCGGAAAGCTTCTGGCCCCCAAGGCTGATGAATTTTCCAGGGTACTTCAGGCCGGTGCCCTGGCAGAGGCTGGGCAGGTGGAAAAAGCTGTTTCAATGCTGAAAACAGGGCATCTGAATTATCTGGAAGATACAGCGTGGGGCGAAATCGATGCTATGAACTCCCCGACAAAAGCCGGCATGTGCGGTATTCTGCATCCTTATAGTATAATTCCTGCGGAAAAGGCCGTTTCAAATTGAAAGGGCCGCTGTTAGTTGGAAGCATAATAAACAGGAAAGCCATGAATCATCCCCCTACTGTTGCAATTGTCGGTGCCACCGGTGCTGTGGGCGTAGAGTTTATTCGATGCCTGGAAGAACGGAATTTTCCATTGGCTGAATTGCGGCTTTTCGCCTCGGCCCGAAGTGCCGGCAAGGACATGACCTACCGTGGGCAAACGCTCAAGGTCCATGAACTTACCGAGCAGAGCTTTTCCGGGGTGGATATTGCCTTATTCTCTGCGGGCGGTTCCATCAGTAAAAAATTCGGCCCCATTGCCGCCAAAGCCGGTGCAGTAGTCGTCGATAACAGTTCGGCGTTCCGGATGAATCCGGAGGTGCCCTTAATTGTGCCGGAAATTAATCCTCAGGAAATTAACAACCATAAAGGGATCATTGCCAATCCCAACTGCTCAACCATCATTGCGCTTGTGCCGCTGTGGCCCCTGCACAAAATAAACCCAATCACCCGGTTAATCGCGGCTACCTATCAAGCCGCCAGTGGTGCCGGCGCAGCGGCCATGCAGGAATTGCTTGATGCCACAAAAGCCGCTCTGAATGGACAGGATTACCCCCCCACAGTTCTGCCTCACCCGTACGCTTTTAATGTCTTTAGCCACAATGCCTCCGTTGATCTACAAACCGGTTACAACGAAGAAGAAATAAAGATGGTAAAAGAAACGCGGAAAATCTTCGGCGCTCCGGAGATGCGTATTACCGCCACCTGCGTTCGCGTGCCGGTTTTGCGTGCCCATTGTGAATCTCTCAACATTGAATTTACGTCCCCAATTCAAGCAAGCGAAGTTCGGGACATTCTTATGCATGCGCCGGGTGTTAAGGTTGTGGATCAGCGGGAAAAGAATTATTTCCCGATGCCGCGGGATGCTTCGGGCCAGGGCGATATTCTCGTGGGCCGGATTCGCAATGATTTAAGCGATCCGACAGGCCGGAGCATTGCCATGTTTGTAGCCGGCGACCAGTTGCTTAAAGGTGCCGCTCTCAACGCTGTGCAAATCGCCGAATTGCTGGTGGCAAAGAACTGACTTCCCACCCCCACCGATTCTGCCGGCCCGCATGGAAATATTCTGCAACGGACGAACTTGGCTCCCGATGGATAACCGCTATGCCCGAAGGCCGCTATAAACTGCTTGTCGCCTACGATGGAACCGCCTACTGCGGCTGGCAGCGGCAAATTGAGCCGGTTGTGACCGTGCAACGCACGATTGAAAAAGCGGTTGGCTACATTGTGGATCATCCAGTAACAGTGATAGGATCCTCGCGCACCGACACCGGCGTTCACGCTCAGGGACAAATTGCGGTCATGACCGTTAATACGCATCTGGATGCCCAGCGCCTGCGGCTGGCCATCAACAGTCGGTTGCCGGCTGATATATTGATCCGTGAAATTGAGCCTGTAGACGATAGCTTTAATATCCGCAGCGCCCGCACCAAGCGCTATCGATATTTGATCTGGGCGGATCGGGATCGTCCGATTTTTTATCGGCATTATGTCTATCACCACTATCGGCACCTGGAAATGCCGGTCATGCAGGAAGCCTGCAGGCTGTATGAAGGGAAACATGACTTTATCGCATTTCGCGGAAGAAAAGATGACCGGCAAACGACGGTTCGGGATATTTTTCATTGCAGTATTCATCGGCGCGGACCGATAATAATCTTTGCCGTGGAAGGCAGCGGATTCCTGTACCACATGGTGCGTACGATGGTGGGAACCGTGCTGGAAATAGGCCGGGGGCAGGGTGAACCCCAGCGTGTGACGGAACTTTTGGCATCCGGAGATCGCGCAAAGGTCGGCCCGTGTGCTCCGGCTTCCGGGTTAGCTCTGCAATGGATTCGCTTTTAATATTTTCTCTGTTACATGCGGACGATTAAGAAAATGGACTTTGCGGGTTGAAAATAGTACACGTCATCACGCGATTAATTGTGGGCGGCGCGCAGGAAAATACGATCCTGACGTGCGAAGGTCAGCACCGGCGCGGCCACGATGTAACATTAATAACCGGCCCGAGCACCGGACCGGAAGGATCGCTGATGCAGCGGGCCGGCGAAGGGGGTTACCGGGTAATTTTGGAAGAGAGCCTCATACGCAGTGTCCATCCAATTATCGACGCGCAGGCCTATCACCGGCTTAAACAGCTATGCCGGCAACTGCGACCCGATATTATTCATACGCATTCCAGCAAAGCCGGCATTCTAGGGCGCAAGGCAGCTTGGAAGAGCAAAGTTCCAGTGGTGGTACACACCATTCACGGCCTGGCTTTTCATCCCTACCAATCCAAGCTTACTAACGCCGCATGGATCGCCCTTGAACGTTTCGCCGCCCGACGATGCCATAAAATTATCTGCGTCGCCGATGCCATGACGCGCCAGGCTCTGGCGTGCGGCGTGGGGAAGCCGGAACAATTCATCACCGTCTACAGCGGGATGGATATTCAACCATTCTTGGCGGCGGCTGATCAACGCAGCGCGGCACGAAGCAGCCTGGGAATCGCCGACGACCGCATCGTCATGGGAACCATCGCCCGTTTGCAACCGTTGAAGGGCCATGACGATCTGCTGGCGATTGCGGCAGAATTATTCGCGGCTGAACCGCGTTTGACCTTTTTATGGATCGGCGATGGCAAATTTCAGGCGCGGTTCCGGGAAAAGATCCGCCGCGCCGGGTGGGAGGATCGGTTTATCCTTAAGGGTCTGGTTGCACCGGCGGAAATTCCGAAACTCATTCCGGCCATGGATATGATGGTGCATCCCAGTTACCGGGAAGGCTTACCGCGCGCCGTGGTGCAGGGAATGTTGGAATCCATTCCAGCCATCGTCTATAACTGCGATGGCGCTGATGAAATTTGCATCACCGGGCACAGTGGTATTCTTGTAGAACCAGGAGATATTGCCGCCTTGCGAAGTGCTATTCTGCAGCTGTCCCAAAACGCGGAACGTCGCAAGGCCATGGGCCTGCAGGGAAAGGTTCTGGCTGCTGCAAAATTTGACGTTAATAGGATGGTTGATTCGCTGCTGGACATTTATCAGAAAGTCCTGGGAGAACGTCATGAGTCTTAAATTTCCGCGCTGGCTTAACCGCGCGGCGAACAGTTCGTTGCCGGCCCTGGCCGTTTTATTGTTTTCATCTGCGAATGCAGCATTGGCTCGAAATCCGTCACGGATTTCCGATGCACCAGCATCCCGCATCCGCTATCGGGTACAACAGCTTGACACGCAGATTGGTATTCTCCTGTTAAAAATTCCCGTTGGTTCGGATAACCCCGGTGTCCCCGCCGAAGTTCAGGAGACCTATCGACTCATTATTCGACATCTTTATAGATCGGCATTGCGCTGCAGAAATGTCAGCTTGCGATCCCGGATGGTTCTTAAAGCCGATCAACTTTTTGCCGGACTTCCCAATTTCGACCAACAAACCACCGCCCTTCTCGCTGCTGCCAATTCCCATAACGCCGAAGTAGCTCAAGCGTGCCGAAATTTTTACCGCGTCAGCAGCCACGTCAACGACGGCCTGGTATCCGTCAAGACGCTGAGTTTATATCTGCACAAGTTACTTAAGCCGCTTGGGCCATTGGCGGAGCTGGAATTTACCGGCACATCAGGGCCAGTGGTGTGGCCCGTGGCCAACGGCCTGCCAGACCCTTGGGTGCCCGGAAAATCCGTCTCAACGCTGCCGGATATTGACGCCGAAATTGCAATTTTACAACATGCCCACATTCCCCTGGAGATGCGGACCATGGTCGGATCGATTCTCCAGCAACTTAAGCCAGGTGTAAAAGCCACCGCGACGCGCCGGCAGAGCTTGGCCTATTATCACATTCTTCTTCAGGGCGTAAGTTTTGCAGAGCATTTGCAACAAGGTGGCGTGCTACCCAGGCAACTTCGATCGCACTTTAATCATCGACTGATGCTGGGATTATTATTTTTCAGGGACCCGCGCACGCGCGACGCCGGTGCCCGCGAGTTGGAATCCATTGAGGTTGTTGTTCATTCTCTGGAACTGCTTCAGACCGCCCCCCTGCCGACTAAAGCCCAGCGTGTGGTAAGCCGATGTGTGCAGAATACGATCGGCCACATGCAAACTTCTCATCATGCAATGCGCTACACCCAGGATCTTCAAGCACTGGATCTACTTCTGGTTCAGCAGCGAGCCTTGGCTCAACGCCTGCAGCGCTCTCACGCATCCTACACCAACCCCGCCTGGCATCGCATTGCCCAGACCGCGGCTGCAGACCTTCAATTGACAATTAAAAGCCTGAAAAACGGTTTCAATCGTACAGCCGTTCAAACGTATCTCGCCCATCTTAACGGGCTGTTCGGCAATATTGATCGACTGATCGCCATGCGGGCCTCCGCGCAACAAGCCCTGCTCTATCACCCGCGCGACGCCGAAGGCGTATCCCAGAATATGCAACGCTGGGCACGGCATATCGGCATGCATCCCTATTTCGCCGGCACCGCCGCGAAAAGTTTTGACCGCTTTAATCAGGTATTGCTGCTATTGGCTGCTGCGCATCGCGCCATGGCGGCACATGGACCGGAAAACGTAATGACGCGCATTTCCGGCGGGCGCTATCAGCGCTTTGTCACCAGTTTTCTGCAAACGCAACGTGATCTGGTCAACTCGTTAGCCCATCCGCAACTTGCTTCTGATGCGCTACTGCGCCGGCTTTATCGCCAACGCCTGATTTTTAAAACCAGCTCGGAACTCGCTTACCTTCTGGAAAAAGATCAGCCCTTGCTTCGCTTAAATCAATGGGCCGCCTGGCACATCAGCGTTCGTACCCAAAAGACCCTGCTGAACCAATTTGAACAGAGCCTCTCATTTGAATTTCACGCCGCACTTAGCCATAAGCCAATGTCTTCCGAAGCATGGGTCGGCTTTTCTGCCACCGCCGGTCCGATTGCGACTCTGGCGGCAACCTGCCAAACGCTGCTTCCGCAACTTAATGCGGCGCCTGCCGCATGGTCCACTGGTTGGCTGCAAACCTATTCGTGGCAACCCCCCAACATCCTGTGCCCCAATGAGGCTTCGCGCTTCAGCTTGGCCTGTATGTTCTTTAATGAGGCACACTATCAAAATGCGCACGGCAATGTGCAGGCCGCCATGGCATTATTTAACTCTGGATTACACGCGATAAACCGATGAACGGCCTCCTGCCACTAACAATCTGCGTTATTTCATCGCCCAGACTTTGAAATCACGATACTCCCCCACTGTCCCCGCCATTTGTCGGAGCCCTATTTTTCCGCTTCCATAAGCCTTGCCAAAACGCGATGGGTTATTATCCATCCAATCCAGTGAAACTTTTCCGTTGACCAGCAGTTGAATGTGTCGGCCGTCTTTAATAATACGAAGCTTCTGGAATCCCTGGGTCCCCGGCGCGACAGCGACCGGCCCGACGCCGGTGAGATAAAAGTGATTATTCTTACGCAGGTTTGAGGACGGACGCCCGGATTGAAACAGCGGCAGATTGGCAAAATATGAGAAGTGGTAACTGACAATGCTGCCATGCGTATACTGGCTGAATATGCCATCCCGCGGCGGCAGGCTGGGATTAAAAATATCATCGCCGTTAGCTCCGCGCGCGGCGAAAAATATGATGGCCAGCCCGGTACGCGATACCGGTTTGAACTGCCAGTCCGCGATAAATCGGTTCGGGAACGTTCTGGGGCACCATAATACAAAATGCCCTGGGCCGGAAAACATTCCCGCCTTTTGCGTTTGCAGTTTCATGGACTCGCCGGGAAAGGAAATTTTGCCGGGGCCTTCAAGAATCCATTTTGCTACATCGGTTTTATTGCTTAGAGGATCCGAATAAAGCAATGCACCGCGCCGGTTGCGCAGATTGATTGCCGCAGGAGGTCGATAGTACCCCAGCAGAGCCTTCTGTTTCCCGGCTAATGCTTTCGGCACTCTTGCGGCAATTTCGCCCGGCGGAATGTAGGTCGCGTGAACCTGCACGTCGGAGACGCGATTTGGACCCTGGCCGAGAGTTAATTGATCCGCATGGCCCGCAATTTTCCAAGGCGCGTAGCGGGTGCCGGGAAGATTCATCGGCACGCCGTTCAAATAGCCGTCGCATCGCCCTTTTTTGCTGTCCCAGGTAAAAATAAGCTGATAGGACGCCGGCCCGGGCAAGTGGGTCAGATTGACCAGAAATCCCCGGTCATATTTTCCTTTGCTCCATTCAAAAATGATATTGACGCTCTCTTTTCCACAGGTCAATTTACAATCGGCCAATCCCGGTAAACTTACCAGCGTCTGATCCAGCGATTCGGCATCGGCACCGTCGCGCCAGGTTTGGCTGGTGTGCAGATTAAAACTCAAATAGCCCTGCTGGTTCAGTTGTTTGGGCAAAGGTGTTTCGACTTTCATCGCTTTCTCCGGCTTCCCTGAGGCCCCGGCAGCGCCGAACATCGGCGCGCACCAGCTTGCCAGAAGCAGTGCACCAAGTAACATCGGCGTGAAATATCGCACATAAGGCATAAGCGCATCTCTCGGTGTCCGCGTATCCAGTCGTCGCGATGATTAAATAACGCAGTTCACCGCAGGATGCAAGGCTTTGCTTGCTTTCTAAAGAAGAAAGAAGATATTTCGCTTCGTGCCTTGGGGCTCCACCATCTGGATTATGTTCGTTCTGCCGTGTATATTTAATCCCCTAAGGCCGAGTGTCAAATGGTAAACGGCTGTTAATTTGTGTTTTGTCCGCAACGCGCGTGCCCCATGATATCCCGGACAAAACCACGTGGAGATTCATTGATGAATTGTTTTCGCACGCGCTTGTGGTTGTCGATCCTGTTACTGATGCTGACGGTTCCGTCTGCACGCATTTTAGCCGCTACGGTCAGCCAACGCCCATTTTTAATCCATTTTAATTCACCGGCAACGCTGAAGCATATTCGCATTTTTGGCCGTGGTGTAAGCATGAAGTTCAACACCCAGGCCCGCTATATCCATCACGAACCCGGTAGTCTTGAAATTATCGCCAACGAAAAGGAAAATTATCCGCATCACAGGCGACGATCATCTAAAACAACTCCGAATTCAAAGAAGGCACGCCCGCGCTCCGGATATGGCGATGTGCGGCCCGCCATAATTATTCACTGCGGGCAACCCATTAACTTGCGGCTTTACCGGGCAATCAGCCTGTGGGTCTATGTCCCCACATCAGCGGCAGCGCATTTCTTCGGGCGGTATGATGTGCGACTTGCCGTCAATGGCGGCAATCCTTACTGGTCGTTTGCCGATGTTTCACCGGGCTGGAATTATGTTGTCTGGAACTTTGCCCGC
>JAKAZF010000098.1 GCA_021826605.1 Planctomycetota bacterium
CGCATTTACGGCCCCTACACGCATTGGCAGGAAGCGGTTCCCTGCGGTGGCGGCGGTGATTATTTCAGGGACAAATCCGGCCGCTGGTGGTGCACCTTTTTCGGCAACGACACGCAGGCTCCGTGGCGGGAAAAGCCGGGGATAATCCGAATTATATTTTCAAAATCCGGGCGGATACTGCTTTCGCATAATCAGCCGTTCGTCAACGCGCCGCCATGGCACCACCCCGGCCCCCCGCTTCGCAAATAGCGCGACAGAAAGGCGACGTTTCAAGTTCAATAAGACTAAAAGAGGTTTCCGGATCATATTGTTTGTAGGCGGCGGGAGTTTCCGCGATACTGGGGGGATGGTAAGGGCACCTGAATTTACGGTTATTCTTCCGGCGGCGGGAAATAGCACGCGGTTTGCGGCGGGGGATAAATTATTGGTGGATATTGCCGGGCTGACGGTTTTGCAACGGGCGGTGCGACTGTTTACGCGCCGGGCGGATGTGGCAGCGATTATTGTGGCAACGGGTGAAGACCGCAGGGACGTGTACCGGGAACATTTGCAAAGCGTTTTATATGGTAAGCCGCTGCATGTTTTATCCGGCGGCGCAGAGCGGTGGGAAAGTGTTTACAAAGCATTATCCAGTGGAAAGGTAGAGACACCCTATGTGGCGGTGCATGATGCCGCCCGGCCAATAACTCCCGCGGAAGTTATTGATGGCGCATTTGCCGGGGCGATTCTGCACGGTGCGGCGTTGCCGGTGCTGGCGGAACCCGCGACGCTCAAGCGCATGGGGCCGGATGGCTTGATTATGCAAACGGTGGATCGCGCCGGGCTGTTTCAGGCACAAACACCGCAGTGCTTTCGCACGGAACTGCTGCGGCGGAGTTTTGAAGAATTAATTCAGGCTGATCGCATCCGGCAGGTCACGGATGACGCGCAAATTATTGAATTAACCGGCGGCGTAGTTGCCGGGACGCGCGGGGATGCCTTAAATATAAAAGTGACTACCGCCGGCGATGCTCGATTGTGTGCAGCTATTGGGGCAGGCGTTGAAGAGGCAGCCTTGCTCGGTAATGGGAGCAGACGGTTATGAGTAGAAATCAGGACCTTGCAGAATTGTTTAACCGCGCAGCGGACGTGATGGCGTTGCTGGAGGAAAACTCATTTCGTGTGCTGGGAACGCGCAAAGTTGCGCGGATCATTGAAGATTTGCCGGAAGATGTGAAAGCGTTGGAGGCACAAGGACGGTTGGAGCACCTGTCCGGCATCGGCAAAAGCACGGTTGAGAAGATTCACGAATTTTTACGCACCGGGCATATTTCCGAATTTGAAGATCTTACCGGGCGCGTGCCGGCGGGCGTGCTGGAGATGCTGGCGATTTCATCGGTTGGGGTGAAAACAGCGCATCAGTTGTGGAAAGAGGCGGGAATCACAACGGTAGCAGATTTGAAAAAGCATCTGGTTGAAGGCACCATGCCGAAGCTCAAAGGCTTTGGAGAGAAAAAGCAACTTAAAATACGCCAGAACATGGAATTTATGGAAGAGGCGGGCAAGCGTATTGGCATAGGCTGGGCGCTGCCGCTGGCGGAAAGTTATTGCAGCGCGATCGCCAGGGTGACGGGTGTTTCACAAACACAATATTGCGGAAGCCTGCGGCGTGGGAAAGAAAGTGTTGGGGATATTGACATTCTGGTGTGTGCCGACGCCGGTACCGCGCCGGCGATAACCGAGGCGGTGCTGGCCCATGAGCAGACGCAGCAGACAATTGGAGCGGGCGATACGAAAATCAGCATTCGAACCAAGGCGGGATTGCAGATTGATTTTAGAATTGTTGCACAACCGCACTGGGGTGCGGCGCTGCAATATTTCACGGGGTCTAAGGAGCATAATGTGCGCGTGCGGGAGTTAGCCGTAAAGCGCGGACTTAAGCTTAATGAATGGGGACTTTTTAAGGGCGAAGAATCTGTAGCGGGAGAAAATGAGCAGGACATTTATGCCACGCTGGAACTGGCGTGGCTTCCACCGGAAATGCGGGAAGATCGGGGCGAAATTGAGTTAGCCCAACTGATGTATAAGCGAAGTCAGGGCCGGAACATTGAAGTAAAAGACGCGCGGTTGGAATATCTTGGGCAGAAGATCCCGGCGGTTTGGCCGGCGCTGGAAATAGCCGATATTCGGGGCGATATGCACTCTCACACCACCGCCAGTGACGGCCATTGCAGCATTGACGATATGATTGCCGAGGCCAGGCGGCGGGGTTATAAATATTTCGCCATTACCGATCACAGCAAATCGCAGGTGCAGGCCAACGGCCTGCGGGTGGATCGGCTGATGGAACATTGCAAAGCCATTCGCGCAGCAGCGGCCAAAGTAAAAGGAATTACAGTGCTGGCGGGCAGTGAAGTAGATATTCTGGCTGATGGTTCATTGGATTACCCCGACGAGGTTTTGCAGGAACTGGATTGGGTGGTGGCATCGCCCCATTCGGCCTTAAGTCAGGAAAGTGATGCAGCCACAGCGCGGCTGGTTCGGGCGGCGGCCAATCCGCTGGTGGATGTTATTGGGCATCCCACCGGGCGGCTGGTGGGCGGGCGGCGGGGGTTGGAACCGGATATGAAGGCGGTGGTCATGGCGGCGGCCCGCAGTGGGTCAGCTTTGGAAATAAATTCCCATGATCTTCGCCTGGACCTCCGGGATATTCACGCCAGACTGGCGGTGGAAATGGGCGTGCCCTTGTGTATTAACACCGATGCGCATCAACGTGAGGATATGGATAAAATAATCTATGGTATTCTGACCGCCCGGCGCGCATGGGCGAGGGCGGAAAATGTGATCAACACGTGGCCATGGGAAAAAATTTCCCATCGGCGGCAAAGCCGACGTAATGGCAGCTTTGAGTGATAACGCACTGAAACTCTGGAACGGAATAATGGCTGAAAAAGCAAAACAATTAAGTTGGGCAACGCGACTGTCCGTATTGACTATGGCCGCCCTGACATCGAGTTTATATAGCAGAGTAGCCCATGGCGCCCTGCATCATCGGCACGCCATCGCGGCCGCAAAAAGTGTACAGGCAAGCGCTTCAACGGGCCTGCATACTGGAAGTCTGTTAACGAATGTACCGGGAAAGCTGATTTTAACCGTCAAAAGCAGATACCCGGACTTTGAATTCACTAAACCGCAAAAGCATTGGCCGCATACCATTAAGCTTCTGCCGTGCCTGACGTTGCAGGCTATGCAAGCAATTCATGAACCGCACATCGGTTTTGCCGTCAGTGGGATGCTAACGCGCTATCATCACGAGTTTTATCTGTTGCCGGATGCGGATGTAAGGTTACTAAGAAAACAGCCACGACACGCGATGGGCACCCCACCGGCGGCAGTTGCAAAACCAGAAACCCCAGCCAACAGCCAACCTGGCAGCGCGCAATCGGTACTTCAGAATTTATTGTCGCACCATATTTCCCGGCCGGTGCAACAACTGGTGGCGATCCCACCGATGCGCACCGCGAAACCCATTCCCGATTTGCCGCAACCGCTCGGCGATGTGCAGTTACCCGCCCTGCGCGAAGGATCGTTTATCTGGAATCGGCCGGGGCGATTGCTGTTTAATGATCCATTGCAAGAATGGATTTTTGTGTTTCAAAGCGATGGCGAAGGGCTTGCGGAGGCACCCCTGATCATGCTCCCGTGCCGCTTATTGCAGCGTATGCAAACGCGCAGCGCACATCAGGGAACGGAAATAAAATTCCGCGTCAGCGGTAAAATTACACAATTCAAGGGCCGCGATTATCTTTTTACAACCTACGTGAAAGTCGCCCATAATTTAGGGCGGTTCTAAAAAAGCGCCACCGCGCTCTATAACGCAACGCGCCCGCCGAGCACCGGATGATAATCCGGTGGTTGATCCAGTGCCGCCAACGCACCGGGTTTCCACCACGGTGCGCTATGACGCAATTAATTTCGCGGGCGTGACCGCGCACAGGTTATAATTTGCCAATCAGTTCCACCGGGCCTTGCGGCTGCAAATCTCCGCCGGCCGGTTCGATGGTAACGGCGGCGGTCACAGCATGGGACAACTTCATGCCTGAGGGAATCGTGGGGGTAAACATGGCAAAACCGGTTTCATCCACGTTAAACGTTCCGGCGGGAATTTTTTTGCTTGCGGGTGTAATCCACCACAGCTCATAGGTTTTATCAGCATGAAGACTCTTTAAGTCGGCGGCACAAAATTTCCACATTTTGGCGTGCTGATCCCAGAGCAATCGGCCGAACGCGGTGGGCTGCTTGCCGGCCCCCACCAGGGATGCCATTTGAAGATGGGGAACTTTCAGCATCGTAATGACTTCATCCGCCTGCCGCACCCGGCCCTGAAGCAGATGAACGCGATTTTCCCAACCGGCCATCACGGTTGTCTCATGGGCGATAATCTTGCTTTTCTGATTCTCGCTGAATGCGAGAAGTTTGTGCAGAGAATGAATTTCAGTTTTCTGAAGATGCTGAATATAAAGGCTCATGCCGACGGCAACCAACAGCGCGATACTGGCGGCAAGAGCCATGTTAAAGCCCGTGCGCGAAGTCTGGGAGGGCATTTTAAGCGGCGGCAGTTGAATCAGGGATTGGTCAATACGCCAGTTCAGCGCTTCACGCAGGACAGAGGGCACGGGCGTTGGAGTTGCCGCGATGGCCAGTTGGGCAGCCACCTGCGTGAAATCTCCCATAAGCTCCCGGCAATGCGGACACTGTTGAAGATGTGCTTCGAGCTGCGCGCTATCTTCCTGCACTGCGGCTCCGGCAGCTTGAAGGGGTATGAGGTCTTGAGCGTCTCGGCAATTCACAGTGTTGACTCCGCATCTACACCTACATTACGCAAAATCTCACGTAAGCGGATCAAACCTGAACGAATATGGCTTTTAACTGTCCCCAACGGGATGCTGGTTTTCTCCGCGATTTCAGTATGGCTAAGCCCTTCAAAAAACGCTAATTCCAGGGTTTGCCGTTGCGGAGCACTTAATTGTCGGACTCCGGCGCGGACTATTTCTCTTTGTTCCGCCAGATCGGCATAATCCACAAGCTCGCCGCGATCCGCAATATCCAGTCCTTTATCGGCCGCAGCCTCAACAGAAATCTGGATTCCGGGCGGCATTTTTTTTACCGCGTTGGCGCTGCGATGGCGGTCTATCGCCCGGCTGCGACATAACATCACCAGATAGGTCAAGGGTGCCGCGCGTGCCGGGTCGTACCGATCGGCGCGATTCCAGAGTTCCCAAAATACGTCAATCAACAGGTCTTCCGCTTCACTGCGGTCAGCCAGAAGGCGGGAGCATAGCGTCAGAAGAGTTGGGGAATATTTATTGTAAAGCGAATTAAGCGCGGAGCGATCACGTGATGCAATACCCTGCATCAACGCGAGATCATTTCCTAAAGGTCCACCGGCCTCAGAGGTCAAAATGCAGCTCCTTGGATCATCCCAGGCAATTCAGCTAACCCGAATCATCTCAATGGGATGGAAAAACTTTTCCGCACAGGCCCAAGTATACCCGCTTTATCGCATGGCGGCAGTAAGACGCGGCCCAAGTTCAATTTGCGGCTGCGGGGCCGGTTTATACGTCGGCGGAATTGAGATTTTCAGCGGCTGACGCTTGGATATCGGCAGGCCGTCCTGATCAATAATTCGCTGAATGGCCATGATACCTTCAATGAGCGTTTCCGGCCGCGGCGGGCAACCGGGAACGTAAACATCCACCGGCATGAACTGATCAATGCCCTGCACGGTGGCGTAGTTATCAAATACGCCACCCGTACTGGCGCATGCTCCCATGCTGATGACCCATTTGGGCTCGGCCATTTGCAGATAAATGCGATGCAGAACGGGCACCATCTTAAAGCTGATGCGCCCGGCGACAATTAACAAATCCGCCTGCCGCGGCGAAAAACGCATAACCTCGGCCCCGAAGCGGGCCAGATCATAGCGGCTGCTGGCGGTGGCCATTAGTTCAATTCCGCAGCAAGCGGTGGCAAACGGCAGCGGCCAGACGCTGGATCGCCGACACCAGTTCACCACTTTTTTCAGATTCAGGGTGAGAAAATTATTGGGTAATGTTGTTGGTTCAATCGACATTCCAAGCTCCATGCGGTCCGGTTTTTTGTCTTAATCCCATTGAAATACGCCTTTACCCCACGCGTACACATAGGCAACCAGCAGAATTAATGTGAAAACTAAAATACTTACAAACAGCGCCCCCAGCGGCAGCACGACCCAGGAGTGCCGCTGATTATTAAATACGTAAAGCCAGGGAATGATAAACAGCACTTCGACATCAAAGACCAGAAATATCATCGCCACAAGATAAAAGCGAACATTAAAGCGCTCTTTCGTGCTGCCCAGCGGATCAACGCCTGATTCGTAGGATGAATCCTTGACCCGTCCCTTGCGCGCCGGCCCGAGTATGTGCGAAAGAACCACATTACCCAGCCCGAAAACCGCCCCAATAACCAGCAGGATTCCCAGCAACAGCCATTCGCTGTAATACGCAACGTGCGAGGCGGCCAAAGTTGTTGTCAATACATTTACCATTCACTTTTGTCCATCATCAGTGAAACAATTCACAATCTCTCCCAGATTATATCGGAGCACAGCGGCAATGGTCAAAGGGAGCCGGAAATATCTCCCTTTGGCTTGGTCCTCGGCAGGGCATCGCCTATTATTGACATTTATGAAGATGGATGGCTCACTGACAGACCGTTTGATGCTGCAAATGAAATCAGTTTCAGGGGGCTTTAACCCAAACGAGACGACACTATGCACTGCCCCCGCGCGGATCGACGTGTTGGGCGGATTATCGCTGGAAGCCGGTGGGGTTGTGGCTCAGATGGCGTTGCCCAGCCGCGCGGGCGTGGCGCTGCTTTGGCGCGATGACGGCAAAATAATCTTCATGGGCCAGCACCATGGACAAAACCATCAACCGGTTATTTTGCAGGGAGCTGCCGTTTTCTCTTCTCGAAACCGATCCAGCGATCATGCCGTTGCAACCGCGGATGATTCGCCCGCCGCCTGGACCGCACCTTTACTCAACGTGTTTCAATCTCTGATCAACATGGGAATTACCCTTTCACCGAAGCCACGCGGCCGCGGTTCGATGGGAGCGACGGTGGTGGTAGATTCGGATATACGTGCGGGATCAGGGCAGGCTGCGTCAACTGCCATGACCGCAGCTCTGCTCCAGGCGGTAAGCGTAAGTTGCGGTTTGTCGTTAACGGCCATTCAAAAAGCGGGCATTATCAGCGATGCGCAGCGTGCTTCGGACGGGAATCACGGGCATGTGGTGGACGCGTTGACGGTATTATCCGCCCAGGATGGTCCTCCGGCGCATCTGTTGCGCTATAGTGCGCAGCCGCATTCCCTGCTGGGGCAGATACCGCTTTCCCGGGATATTCGAATTCTGGCCCTGGATACGGGCGTAACCCGCGCTACGAACCGGGACATTTTCGGGGAATTTCATCTTACCGGAGCCATGGGCGCAAAAATTATTGAAACCATTTATCGCGATCTGGGTCAGCGACACAATCCGGTGCACGGATATTTAGGAAATGTTTCACCGGAGTTATATCGCCGATACTTCCGGTCCATGTTGCCCCGCCGCGTGCGCGGGGCGGATTTCCTCAGAACGTATGGAGCGATTGATTCCACGGCGGGAGAAATTATTCCGAACAATATGTATGCCATTCGCACAACGCTGGATCACTTAATCAATGAATATGAACATGCCGAACATTTTCTTCAGGCGATGGAGGAATTATCCGAATCACCAGCCGATGCGCCACTCGCCGCGCAACGGCGGTTAATCATGCAGCGTGCGGGCCGACTCTTGCTGGCATCACACCACAGTTATCGCCTGCGGCTGCAATTGTCCTGTCCGCAGGCGGATTGGCTGGTGGATCAATTTTCCACAGCCGGCCCCAAAGCCGGCGCGTACGGCGCGCGCATGACCGATTGCGGCGGTGGCGGAACCGTCGCAGTTTTGCTGGATACATCGAATCAGGCCATGGATGCACTATTATCCATTATGAGCCGCTACAAACATGAAATGGGAACGGAAGTGATGGTGCGAGAAGCGGGAACCACCGGCAGCGCCGGGGCATTGATATGAACTTTCAGTTTTTTTTCATAATCATGAGATAGT
>JAKAZF010000099.1 GCA_021826605.1 Planctomycetota bacterium
GCTCTTCCGATCTCTGATTCTGCTGGTCGGCCCCAGCCTGATCAGCCAGGATTTGCGCGTCAATGCGTTGCCGCTTTATTTTTCGCGGCCCCTGCGGCGCGTGGATTATTTTCTGGGAAAGCTGGGGGTCATTGTGGCTTTTCTGGGCATGGTGCTGATTGTGCCGGCGGTGGTAGCGTATATTTTCGGATTGCTGTTCAGCCTGGATATCAGTGTGATTCCCGACACGTTCGCCATTCTCCTGGAGGTTGTGGCGTATGGGCTGATCATTGCACTTTCGGCGGGGACGCTGATACTGGCTTTGTCGGGATTGTCACGAAATTCCCGTTACGTGGCTCTGATGTGGCTGGGGCTGTGGTTTGTCAGCAGCGTGGTAGGTTCCATGCTGGAAGGCGTGCATCACCAGCAGATGCGTTATGCGGCGTATGCTCACGCACAACAAATCCAGACACGCCGCCTTCAGGCTGATCGTAAGGCCGGTAAAACGAAATCCGAGTGGGCACGGGAAGCGGCGACTTGGCAGCAGTCTCAGGTGGCTTATCAAGCCTCGGTGCTGCATGACCGACAAACGGATTGGCGGCCACTGGTATCGTATACCGGTAATCTTTCCCGCCTTGAAGATCATTTATTGGGATTAAACAACGCGTGGCGGAAACTGGCAAAACTCGAACCCAGTATCACAGCGCGTAACCGCCTGCTGGCGCGGAATACCGGGCCGCAGTTTCCCTGGTATTGGTCCGCGGCCGTAATAATGTTTCTGTTTGGGCTTTCTTTATGCATACTGAATCTGTCCATACGATCGCTGGATCGGCTGAAGTAGGACCGATCATTGCTTTCCACGATGTCAGCAAGTGGTATGGCAATGTCATCGGTCTTAATAAGCTCACGCTCCAAATACGCGCCGGAGTTACCGGCCTGCTGGGGCCTAACGGCGCGGGCAAATCAACGCTGCTGCAATTGGCCACCGGACAGCTTTTTCCCAGCAAAGGGCGTGTAGAGATATTAGGCCAGGCCGCTTGGAACAACCCGGCCCTGAATCGCCGCATCGGACTGTGCCCTGAACAAGATGCGCTTTATGAATGGATGACCGGAGCTGATTTTGTCATTACCTGCGCCCGCCTGGCGGGTATGAACCGTGTGCAGGCGCGGCAGGCGGCCCGGCGGTCTCTGGAAGCTGTGGGCATGACGCCGCACAAATCGCGGGTGATCCGCGGTTATTCCAAAGGCATGAGGCAGCGCACCAAACTGGCGCAGGCGCTGGTGCATGATCCGGAAATTCTGTTTCTGGATGAACCTATGACCGGTACCGACCCCGTAGCGCGGCGCGATCTAATGGATATCATTCATAGGCTTGCACAGGCTGGAAAAAGCGTAGTGGTTTCCAGCCATGTTCTGCACGAAGTAGAGACACTGACACCCAATATTATTCTCCTGAACCATGGCCGACTGCTGGCGCAGGGGCACATCCGGCAGATTCGTGATTTGATGGACCAGCATCCGCATCGCATTGTGCTGGTCTGTGAAAATTGCCGGGCGCTTGCCGCGAGCCTGATGCAGTGGCCGGACGTGGCTGCCATCCACGTTCATGCCGTGACCAATCATCCGCAATCGCTGATGGTTGAAACCTGCGAGCCGGACACGTTTTACGCGCGGTTACCGCAGCTTGTTGCGCAAGAGAACTGGGCTATTGCGGAAGTTTATTCCGAAGACGACAACCTCGATGCGGTGTTCCGATATCTGGTGAACAAATGAATTCTGACCTTGCACAACAAGAACAATCCGCGGTGCCCCCGGCGTCGCCCCAGCCCATGCAGCCCCGCACCGGCGTTGATAAGTTTTCGGGTCTGCGGTCATTCTGGACGCTTTATACGCTGACCCTGCGGCAGCAACGCCACGGCAAACGCTGGATCGCTCTGGCATTTTTGCTTTTGCTGCCGCCGCTGCTGGCCGTTCTCACGCGATGGACCGATCCGGATGTGTCCGGGAAAGTTCTGGAGTTCAATCTGGCCTTTATGTTGATTCCGCAGGGACTTCTGCCGCTGGTGGCGCTGCTGTATGCATCGGGCATGATTCAGGATGAACAGGAAGAGCAGACCATTACCTATCTGCTGATTCGACCGATTGCCAAATGGGCGATTTATCTGGCCAAGCTGCTGGCCACGCTCACTGCGGCGGTGGTGGTGACGGTCGTGGTTACCTCCTTGACGTATGCAGCCATATATACAGGAAATGCCCATCCGCCGGACATCCTGATGCGATGCCTGACCGCGTGCAGCGTCCATGCGTTGGCGGTGGTTGCGTACTGCTGTCTGTTTGGCCTGCTGGGCCTGCTGACGCGGCGCGTGTTGATCGCCGGCATTATTTATATTTCTCTGGTGGAAGGCATTCTGGCTAATCTTCCCTTTGCGATCCGATTAATCACGGTCATTTATTACACCCGCTTAATTACGTATCGCGTGCTGTCGTTTACGGTGCCGGTCGGCGGAGGGGCACAGAACCTGGCTGCGGACAGTTGGCAGTTGAATGTTACGCACGATCCGGCTTTGCAGCATTATCCGCACACCTGGGCCTGCCTGACGATACTGTTGATCGGCAGTGTGGTGTGCAGTTTCCTGGCAGCACTGCGGTGTGCAAATCGTGAATTTTACGTAAAAACGCCGGATAAAACGTAAGGAGACAAACGTACCAGCATAACGAGCACGCCGCACGAAGCTGCGATTTTTGTTCCCCCCTCCCCAACGCGCCCGAGAGCACCGGATGGCAATCCGGTGGTTGACCCCACGCCGCCAACCAACCACCGGGTTATCACCACGGTGCTCTTTAAACCACGATGCGCCCGAGAGCACCGGATGATAATCCGGTGGTTGATCCCCTGCCGCCAACCAACCACCGACACACCATTTGCAATACCATAGGCTGTTCGCCTAATATGAATGCCGCAAAGGCCGTTGCCATGCGGTGCACGGGCTTTTTTGAGCGGACGAGCGTTTTGAAGACAAGGCTGCCTGATAATATATGAGCACGCTTATCGAAGTTCCTTCCCCGGCCATTGGCTCGCAAACAATCAGCCACTCCGCCACACAGCCCTCGTTTTTATCAGACCTTTTGGAATTGGCCAAAATTCGCCTCACCGGCATGGTGGTTATTACGACCATGGTCGGGTTTTATCTGGGCGGGGCCGGCGGGGAAGGCTGGCTCAAACTGCTGTGGGTGGCGGTCGGCACATGGATGCTGGCAGCCAGTGCCGCCACGCTCAATCAGGTATTTGAAATATCACGCGACGCCCTGATGCCCCGCACGGCCAACCGCCCGTTGCCCGCAGGCCGCCTGTTGCCTTCCACAGCGCTGATCTTCGCTGCGGGATTGGCCGGCATATCCTTGGCCATCCTGTGGCTGGGGACCAATGAACTTACCGCCCTGCTGGGATTGGCGAATCTGATAATCTATGCATTTATCTACACGCCTATGAAACGCTTTTCCACACTTAATACCCTGGTGGGCGCCGTGTGCGGCGGTATCCCGCCCGTCATGGGTTATACCGCGGCCACCGGGCATTTGGCACCCGCCGCCATTGCTCTGGGTGTTTTGCTGTTTGTCTGGCAGATTCCGCATTTTCTGGCTCTGGCCTGGTTATACCGCGATCAATATGAATTGGCGGGATTCAAAATGTTGCCCGTCATTGATAAAACCGGCCGCTTCACCTTCCGCATGATAGTGCTTTACAGCGTCCTGTTAATCCCGGCAGCTCTGGCGGAAACCGTGCTGGGGGCGGCGGGGATCTGGTATGCGATAGCCGCGGTGATTCTGGGGGCTGTTATGGTGTTTCTGGCTACCGTGCTGCTGCGCGAGCCAAGCCGCACGGGGGCACGCCGAGTGTTTCTAGCCAGTGTGATTTATTTGCCGCTGTTGCTGATGGCGTTGGCGGCTGACACCCGGCCCGGTGCGCCGGCGACAATGTTTAGCGATTCCCTCCATCTTTTGGGTCAGTCGAATGCTGCCTCCAGCGTTCTCCCCGGTGCCGATGTTGCCGCGAAGAAGCCCGTGCAATAGCCTGCCCAGGAGCCTGTCCGAGTAATGGCCGGGATCGCGATTACTCGGACAGGGTCCAGGGCGGCGGTGAAACTATGTCCATGAAAAGTAAATTCATCGCCTTTTTTTCCTCCGGATTATGGATTATCGTCCTGCTGGCTTGCACCACAGTGGGCCTGGCCGTTAAGGAAATTATTATCCCCCTGGCCAGCGGTGATTTTACTCACACCATCGGTGATGGCGTGCATGTCAGCAGTTATAATTTTAATCTTCATCCCCTGCTGATCAATCGCAAGTTCCTCATGGCGTCCGGCAACAGCAAAGACGGCCTGAATGCGCTGAATCGGCCGCGCCTGTTGACGATAGCGCAAGTCAGTAACATTAACAATGCGCGCCGCGATGCCGGCGGATTTATCCAGGGGCCGGATCGTGTCGTGGGAGTTGTGATTCACGCCCAGGCCAGAGCCTATCCGCTGCCTATGATGAACTGGCATGAAATCTGTAATGATCGCCTCGGCGGAAAAGCCATCGCGATCATCTGGGATGGTTTTTGTGATACCGCCCTGGTGGTAAGCCGCCGGGTTGATGGCCAAACCGTCCGATTCGGCTACAGCGGCCTGGTCTACAACGGCAACGCCCTTATTTATGACCATCAACCCAGCGTGGCGGATGAAAGTTTATTCAGCCCGATCGCCGGCCGCGCCATCGCCGGCCCGCTGGCCGCCCAACACGTTAAGTTAACGCCTCTGCCCTGTCAGGTTGTTACGTGGCGAAACTGGAAAAGCATGTATCCGCAAACCACAATGATCGCCGGCGTAACGACGCTTTACGCCGCGTATCGCAAAGATGTTTACGGCCCCTATGACCACAGCCCCGCCGGCCCGCAGTATCCGGTGACGCCGCTGTGGAATTACCATCATCCGAAACTCAAATCCAGCCTGATTCTGCTGCGGATAAAACGACACTGGAGGCCGCTGGCATTTTCGAGTCTTTTTGCCCGGGAAAATCGGGCCGGGGTTGTGCACCTGCGTATGGCGGGCGTGCCTGTGGTCCTGCAATGTTTCAAGGAGCCGCAATGGCGGACCATAACGGTGATTTCTCCGCAGCAAATCCCGACCGCCTACGGATTTTTATTCGCCTGGTACGCCCAGCACCCGAAAGATTTTACCGCCAAATTCTGGGCGCACGGCGCTGAAATTCATTGACTTTTAGCCTCCGGGCCGATACTGTTTGAACTCTCTGGAGAGATGGCCGAGCGGCTGAAGGCGCCGGTTTGCTAAACCGGTGTACGGGTTACAACCTGTACCGCGGGTTCGAATCCCGCTCTCTCCGTTTCGGCCCCCAGCCGAAACAGAGCAGGGAAGAAGAAAACACCCACACGAACAAACAAAATCCCAAACAGCAGCACAGCGGACGCCCAGCGCGCAAATCCCCTGCGGTCTCCTGCTCAACTCTCTACTGATCAGGCCCTGATTGCGCTGTCAAACATTACCGTGTTCACGCCTGCGCGGTTATGCCCCAACATGTCCATCTTTTTGTCGGGCGCACGGCGACGGATATTCGGACGGTCATCGGCGACTTTAAACGTTTTGCAACCATGGAACTCTATCGCCAGAACATCCATCCCGCCCAACTCGGCACGCCTCAATGCACCACCATCTGGGCCCGCGGCTGCTGGTGTGTCTATCTGCACGCTGCTGATGTACAACGTGTCACTGCCTATATCAATAGAAATCCAATGCGCGATAAACTTCCACCCCAGCACTGGAACTGCGTGACGCCATGGCCCGCCGGGAACGATTCTCCTGATTACAACCGCGCTGGTTAGGGCGACAAGGAGGGAAGAACGCGGCGGCCCCGTGCCGCCGGCTAAATCTCCCTGCTTCATTTAGTTGCGGGCATCGTGCCCGCGCGTTCCCCAGGTGCCGCGGGAAAACGAAAGATGCAGCGCTGACGGAGTTCAGGAAAATATGACGCCGTCACCGCGCGACGCCACCGGTGGATAAATCCACCGGCTAACATATACGCGTATGGCACGGCATCGGTATTCTTAATTCATTTTGGCGCATGTTAGCCGGCACATTTAATGTGCCGGGGCGGCTTCGCCGCCGTCACGGGGGTGCGGTCACAAAATGCCATTTTTGTGGCGGCAGGCCGGCCTTGATGGGATTGGCCTGGACATACGCAATGGCCCGGGGTAATTCAAATTGGTTTAGATATCCACACCATTTGCCTTCCCCCCAAATCGATGCCTGGGCCTCGCCTTCTTGCGCTTTCGGGCACGGCGAAATTCCTTCCTCATTGAGGCGGCGGGCAGCCTGAGCCTTGAAGTGACCAATAGTTATGCCCAGCGTTCTGGATGGACAGCGCAATACAAGATGAACATGATCCGGCATGATTGCGCAGGCGTAGATATGGTAGCTGGCCTCTTGGCGAGCTTGCGCGAATCCGCGGGCGATCGCCCGGGCCTGAATCCCGGATAACATGACTGGCGGAAATTTCAGCGCCGCCTTAACGGCAACACGTAATACATGATCATGCCGCATTGCCGCCACGGATCGCAAATGTCTTCCGCCGGTGGCCGGGCCGCCGAGGTCGTACAGAGATTTTGATGCAACGTAACGTGACCATGATCCGCGCGGATCATTGGGCAGCCAGAATCCATACATGCACATCACCAGATGCCACGCGATAATAGGTTCCTTGTCAGGACGTGAGACATTCGTTCGCGTTGCCATATTGCGGGGAATTTTACACGTTTTATGCGGGTTTGCCAGATGCCGGCCGCGTTTGCAGGCCGGCCCCACCGGTGGATAAATCCACCGGCTAACATATACGCGCATGATAACGCATCGTTATTCCGATTTATTTGGGTATATGTTAGCCGGCACATTTAATGTGCCGAGGGCCGCGATGGCCGCACCACGAACGGGAAACCAAGGCCACAGCGCTGGCCGGGTTCCGGAAAATGGGACGCCGTGGCGGGCCGCGGCCACCGGTGGATAAATCCACCGGCTAACATGTACGCATATCGCAAGGTATCGTTATTCCGGCTTATTTCGGTCCCTTACTTGCCCAGGCGTTCCATCATGGGGGCGGGGTAGCGCAGGCCGGCGGTGGCACCTTTGGGGGCGGCGGCGTTGAGGCGGCGGACGTCGTCGGGGGTCAACTTGATATCCTGTGCGGCCAGGTTCTCATGGAGATATTTACTGCGACGGGTGCCGGGGATGGGGATTACATCGCTGCCACGGGACAGGACCCAGGCTAATGCCAGTTGACTGGGGGTACACTGTTTTTCTTCCGCGAGTTCCTGCACTTTTTTGACAAGTTCCAGGTTTTTTTGAAAGTTTTCATTTTGAAATCGCGGGTGATTTCGGCGATTGTCATTAGCGGCCAGATCCTCGGGCTTTTTTATCTGACCGGTTAAAAATCCACGCCCCAGCGGGCTATAGGCTACAAAGGCGATTCCCAAATCCCGGCAACTATCCAATACGCCATCTTCGGGGTCGCGCGTCCAAAGAGAATATTCACTTTGCAGGGCGGCTATTGTATGAATCCGCGAGGCCCGTCGCAGTGTTTCACCACCGGCTTCGGACAAGCCCAGATATTTTACTTTGCCCGCCTGTACCAGTTCAGCCATGGCTCCGACGGTATCTTCAATCGGCGTGGAAGTATCCACGCGGTGCTGGTAGTACAAATCAATATGATCCACGCCCAGGCGAAGCAGGCTGGCATCACAGGCCTGCTTGACATATTCCGGCGTGCCGCACACGCGCAAAAATTCCCCTTTGGGTCCGCGGACGTTACCGAACTTGGTGGCGAGGAACACCTTGCTTCTGCGGTCTTTGATCGCCTTGCCGACCAGTGATTCATTATGCCCGATGCCGTACATATCCGCGGTATCCAGAAAGTTGCCGCCGGCGGCCAGATATTCATGAATGACCACGACGGATTGGGCATCATCAGCGGGGCCGTAAAATTCGCTCATTCCCATACATCCCAGACCGATAGCTGAAATGTGCGGGCCATTTTTTCCTAAAGATCGCGTATGCATTGCCAACTCCTCATTGCAGAACAAAGGGTATCGTAGACACCCTGCGGCCCGAATAGCAAGTGCCCTCGGCCCGGCCACGTGAGAATCTTCG
>JAKAZF010000100.1 GCA_021826605.1 Planctomycetota bacterium
GCTTTTTCGCATCACCGATGACCCGCGATTAAACCATCGCCTGGAAATCACGCCGGATGTTCTTTCTGAACAATGCGCGGAGTTGCTGAAAACATTTTTCAAATCGCGGCGGTAATTCAGCACCAACCGCGACGGCGCGAAGCGCGTTGTGTCATCAGACAGCAATCCCGCGTTCAGCTCAACGCTGCCGCATTGAGCTACGGGGCGTTTGACGTTCGGGTGGGGCCGGCGGCATTACCCCACGGCACGCACGGTGCGCTGCTGGGCGTGGCGGGGACGCTCTTCAACGCTCTGATCCGTGGTTTCGTGTGCGGAAGCCGGCAGCGGTTCGGGTTCGCGGCCCGCAGCGACTTCCTCGGTCACGCGCTCAAGTCCGCCGAGAATATCGCGAGCCGTGCGATATTTGATTTTATTTTCATCAGGCGGGCGGAGAATTTCATCAGTCAGCCGCTTGAGGTGCCGCGCCTCCAGACTCTTGGGATCAAAGCGAATAAGTCCCTTGAAATCCGGATTGGAGTGCGGTTTATTCATCTGCACAGCCAGATAAAATAAGTCCACCGCTTTATCCACTTTGTGCAGCCCGCCGCGTAAAACGTCCGAGGTGACCAGACCATTTTCGCTCATGTGATACAGCATGCGTTGAATCTGGGAGGTTTTCATCATCTCTTCAAAAAGCGTGTGCAGCAGGGAATTATCGGAAAATGTTTCACCCACCCGCACCGCAGATCCAAAGTCGATAAATCCAACGCCGTTTTCGGTAATGACAAAATTATCCAACCGCAGATCCAGATGGATCACCCCGATTTTTTCATGCAGCACCGCCAGAAGCTCACAGGATTGCTTGGCGAAATCAATTTGCGAAAGCCCTTCGCCGCCGTTGCGCATCCAGTTCATGTAAAGCGTGCGGACAAAGCCTTTGGAATCATGTTCCACACCCAGGCAGCGCGGCACGCGGTCACAGAACGGCTTGGGCAAATCGCGCTGCAGAATTTTGAGCATCGCGGCCTCGCGCGTGAGGAAAACCGGGAATATTTTTTCAGTAAATTTCATAGCCCGGCGGCGAATGTCATCCAGTGAAGCGTCGGGGAATTTGGAACGCAGACGTGACACCACCCGATCCACGGTTGGAACTTGTTTGACAACTACATATTTCTCCTGCTCCATATCTTTGCGTGCCAGATGCACGTGGTAGGTGAAGCGTTCGGTGGATTCACCGGGCTTTAACAGTTGCACTTTGCGGGCGGTAAGATAATGCACCGGCTTGCCCATGCCGGGGATGGACATACCGAGGATCGGCGTGCGGACACTCTGCACCGCACCTTCCAGGATAAAGCCCTCCCAGCGGCCGAAGCGCTGGGCAATTTCATTGACCAGCACCCCGTTGGGGGAAACCATAAGCGCCCGGCCTCCCCAGCGCAGATTCGGAAATACATCTTCCGGAGAAAGAGCTGTTTCCGCAGGCAAAAACAAGTGATAAGGCAGGCCGCGGGCGGTGTTTTCCATACCATGGGCCACGCTGGAAGTATATTCCGGATCCCGCGCGAAAACCTTGTTCTGGATAAGCTTCACGGATGAGGATTTATCCGCCAGTGATTGCAGACGTTCCAGTGAAGCTTTTCTTTCACCTTTTAAAGCCATGAAGTCACCAACCTTCTTTAAGCGTTGTCCGCGATCCGCGGCAATTGTTCTACCAGCCTGCGCGACATCTCCGCCCGGCGCAGAGCGTTTTACGGCGCAGGCTACCATTCCTTTATCGGAGGCAAACGTATTGGCCATGAGATTTTTGCCGGGGGATTTTCCCTCCACGTCCGAATAATTCCTATATCGTTGTTATCGGAATAAATTCCGCAATTTTTTTCGCCACCGCGCCGCGCGGGCTTTTTTTCAACTGGGCGAGATTGAACCGCGGATTACGCAGATACGGGGCAGATTAATTTGGGGTTGAACCGCGGATGACGCGGATTGCGCGGATACCGATGGGACGGGGTTAAGGTAGTTATGGCATTGGTGGAACATTTAGTTCTGATTGCGCCGGACAAATATTTATCAGCGATGTGAATCATGTGCCCGGAAGTCTTGAGGCGTAGAGGCCTGGTGTTTATCCGCGTATATCGGCGGAAGCCGCGGTTTGTTGCACGGGGGGATTATTTTTCCGACGTTGCGATAAAGCTGCGGACTTCCTGCGCCAATTTCTTTCGCATGGGGGCCGGGTGGTAGACCATGTGGCCGCCGCGGAAAAATACTTCATGAATGTTGTCCTGCAGTTGGCGGCTCAAATCCAGATGATCCATGGTGTAAATGGTTCCAAAAAAAGGTGTGGCTAAATCAAAATATCCGCTGCATACCAGCACTTTCATAAAGGGGTTACGGATCATGGCACGCTGCAGATTATCCGTCACATATAGAAAGCCCATGCCTCCGCCGCCAAAGTGCCAGGGGTAGACATCATCGGAGAGTGTTTTATAGGGAAGATTATTTCGGTATTTCAAATCTTGTCTTACATACTGATCAAAAGCGCTGGTAAACGGCGCAATAAATCCAGTCATCGCCGGGTCGTAAGAAGCTGTGCCGCCGGTGGGATTCGGGTTATACCCGGTCAATCGCGTATCCATGCGGCCAATGACTTTCCGTTGATCGCGCAGCAAGGATTGTTCAAAAAGTCCGGGCCCGATGCGCAAATCCGCAAGCAAGCATTCCCGTTTGGATAAGCCGGTATAGCGTGCCAGCGCGGTAGCGATGCTATTACGCTGGGTCGTCGTAAGGTTACTGCCTTGCGCCAGGGCTGAAATGTAATCGGTAATGGCCCAGTGTTCCGCCTGTTGCAACGTGCGATGAAAATGCTTTTCCAAATCCGGTGCCAGCTTATGGTGATACCACGCCGCGGCGGTATACGACGGCAGGAACAGCGGATAGGGCGTGTCATTACCAAAGTTGGGTTCGAGAATCTGGAAATTCAACGCACAGGAAATAAGAATAACACCGTTAAGCGTCATGCCGTCATGCTGGGAAAGATAATCCGCCAATCCGCAGGCGCGGGTGGTACCGTAGCTTTCCCCGGCCAGGAATTTAGGCGAACCCCAGCGTTGATACTCGGTGGTATACAGCCGGATAAAAGACGCCACGGAGGCAATATCCTGTTGCACGCCATAAAACTTTTGTCCCGACACTCCCGGGGCCGGCCGGCTGAACCCGGTGCCCACGGGATCTACAAATACCAGATCAGACGCGTCCAGCCAGGTCTGGTGATTGGCCACCAGCTTGTAGGGCGGGGGCGTGACATTGCCCCTGGGCGTAAGCTCCACGCGCACGGGGCCGGCACAGCCGAGGTTCAGCCATACGGATGCCGCACCCGGGCCGCCGTTGAATAAAAATGTAATCGGTCGCTTATTGCGTTGGGCGGTTTTGCTGATTTTGGGTTCAGGGTCTTTGGTATAAGCGATAAAGAAAATCCTGGCCTGCACTTTACCGTTGGTTTTCATGGGCATGTAGCCGGTGGTAACCGTATAGTGCAGGACCTTTTTATCAATCGTCATTTGGGCGTGCACGACGGAAATGCCGTTGGGGTCGGAATTAGGCAAATGAGCCACGGTTCGGGCGGGCTTGGGGTGGCGAATCGGACTGGGAGGTCTGGTGGCCATGGGGCCGGCAAAGGCAGTGTTTCCAATCGCTATTGTCGCTGCTGTGAATAATAGAACATATATTTTGACTGCGATACGCATCATATTAACTCCAGCCTATTTACACGTTATAACGCTGTTTGCACGCAAAGATATAAGGCCAACGCGGTACATAATCAAGCCAGTGCCGTTTGTGCGAATAAATTCTCGCTTTCAATTTTGACCCCGCTGGCATATCATCTATACGGTAGGAGCCTGTCCGAGTAATGGCCGGGATTGCGATGGGTCTGAAATGTCCCGTATGCGCGGCGGAGGATCGAGCCGACTCTTAATAATGAGTCTGCGAGATCCGACAACAAAGCAGACGGGGCATTTCAGGCCCACCCCGCAGGGCGGCGTGCTTTTTGGCCCCCCTCTGCGGCGCGGCTCCTCGGAGTACCATCGTGTTGAGGTACGCCATCGTCGCCGCTACTTGATGGGAGCCAAAAATCACGCCGTCGCAACCCGGCGATTACTCGGACAGACTCCCGGCGGAGTATTAAGGTTTTGTGAGAACTTCATAATGAAACGACTTCTCGACGGCATTGAATCACCAGCAGACATTAAACGCCTGACGGTGGATCAACTAACCCAGCTTGCCGGGGAAATTCGCGAAACTATTGTGACCACGGTGGGGGCCAACGGGGGCCACCTGGCACCGAATTTAGGCACAGTCGAAATTATTCTGGCCCTGCACGCCATATTTGATATGCCGCGCGACCGCCTGCTTTGGGATGTCGGCCACCAGTGCTACCCCCATAAACTCATCACGGGCCGCTACAAAAATTTCAGTTCCCTGCGGAAAATGGGCGGCGTTTGCGGCTTCCCTGACCCCAGCGAAAGCCCCTATGATCTTTTCAGTGTCGGCCACGCCGGCACAGCCGTGAGCACAGCCGTGGGCATGGCACGCGGCGATGCGCTGTTGAATCATGACACGCGCGTGGTGGCATTTGTCGGGGACGCCTCTATTGTTAATGGTGTAGCGTTTGAGGGTTTGAACAACGCCGGCACGCTGAATCGCCAAATGCTTATTATCCTCAATGACAACTCCATGAGCATCAGCGAGCCGCAGGGAGCTTTTGCCGGGTACCTTGAACATTTACGCGTGACAACAACCTATGACGAAGTAAAGCGCCGGGTTCAGGAACTCCTGGATCGTATTCCTTATGGCCAGCAGATCAGCGACATCGGCGTACACGTGAAACAGGGCATAAAAAATGCCATTGCACCGGGTCATATATTTGAAGACCTGGGCTTAAAATATTTCGGTCCCGTGGACGGCCACGATTTACCCGGACTGATGGAAAAACTCAACGAGCTGAAAAGCCTCAACGCCCCGGCGGTTTTGCATATTAAAACCATTAAAGGCAAGGGCTATGAATGGGCCTGTGAAGACCCCACTACATTCCACAGCCCCAAGCCCTTCCGCGTGGAAGGTTGCCGGGTGGTCATGAATCAAGGCTCAGGGCGATCCTGGACGGCGGCCTTTGCTGATGCCATGACCAATCTATGCCGCAAGCACTCCAACGTGGTAGGCATTACCGCCGCCATGCCGGATGGCACCGGTATGATTAAACTTAAACCCCTGTTTCCGGATCGCTATTTTGATACCGGAATATGCGAAAGCCACGCCACTGCGATGGCGGCGGGTATGGCCAAAGCCGGGCTGCGACCGATCGTGGCGGTTTACAGCACCTTTTTACAACGGGCGTTTGATCAGGTATTTCAGGAAGTCTGCCTGCAGGGTCTGCCGGTGATTTTCTGTTGTGATCGCGCGGGCCTTGTAGGAGATGACGGTGCGGTGCATCACGGATTCTGCGATCTCTCGTTTTTGCGCAGTCAGCCCGGTATGGTGCTGATTTCGCCATCGGATGAACGTGATTTAATCGGTGCCCTGGATTTCGCGGTAACGCAGGAATCACCGGTGCAGATTCGCTATCCGCGGGATAATTGCCCGCCTGAACCCTTGGGTGAGCTGGTTCCCTGGACCATCGGCAAGCAGGGCGGAAAATCGCGTGTCCTTAAAGCCGGTGAAGATGCCACGTTTATCGCCTATGGCTCGGTGGCGTTGCAGGCGCTCTCGGCAGCGCAGTTATTGGAAAATGATGGATTAAATGTTGGCGTCGTGGACGCCCGCTTCTGTAAACCGTTGGATGGAGCCATGCTCCAGCAGGTATTTGCACTGGGCAAGCCGATCATCACGGTGGAAGATCATTCCGTGGTGGGGGGCTTTGGTTCGGCCCTGGTGGAATATGCTCAGGCCAACGGGCTTGACGGTCGCATGGTAACCCGCACCGGTCTGCCGGATCGCTTCATTCGCCATGCCAGTCGATCAGAACAATTTAAGGAAATCGGCCTGGATCCGGTTGGATTGGCTGCCACTGTCCGTGATGCCATCAGCCGCCATGTTGTGTCGGATGCCGGTGCCGCAAAAGGATCAGTCGCGCCCACGCGGCGCGCTGCACGCCTGCGGGATTAACTTCGGCCCCACCATCGGCGGGACGCGGACTAAGCGGTTGCGTGAGCACACGGCCCCGCACCGGGCTTTTCTTCATAGGCAAAATATTCGCCGGGGCATTGCATCGGATGAAACTCCCGATGAAAATGGTATTGTGAATTCGACATGCAACCCACAGCAGATCCTTGTTATTATGCCCACTTGGCTGGGTGACGCAGTCATGGCCACGCCGTTTCTTTGTGCGTTGCGCCAACTGTTTCCCGCCGCACGCATCAGTTGCCTCGGTAAAGCTCTGGTGCAGCCCGTGCTTACGGGGCTGCCAATTATTGACGCCGCAGTGTCCTACGCCATTCATAAAACCGGACGCATCAATTACTCTCAAACCGCCGCGGATCTGCGGAAGCAAAAGTTTGATCTGGCCGTGATTTTGCCCAACAGTTTTCGCTCCGCCTTTCTGGCGTGGCGCGCGGGCGTTCCCCGCCGGCTGGGCTATAACCGTGATGGTCGCCGGCTGTTGCTGACCGATTATATAAACCCCGCGCCGCGTACGGAATATGAAGTTCGGCTGATGATTCAGCGGCGTGCCGCGCAGGAATCCATAGCAGCCGACCGCTGGCCTCGCGGGACGACAGTCTTGAATGATCCGCAAAAAATTCCCAGCTGGTATGTCAAGGTCTCTTCCTGGAACACGTTTCAGCCGTTGCCGACACTTGATTATTATCTGGATTTAAGCCGCTATCTGGGCAGCGCTCAGCGCGATTCGAGAATGACTCTGGGCATCACCGAAGGTGAACGAGAGCAAGCCTATTCGGCTCTGACGCAGGCTGGAATTTCCGGCGATGCGCCTTTTATGATGCTTTTCCCCGGTGCTCATTTTGGCTTAGCGAAATGCTGGCCGCCGGAGCGTTTCGCGGCCGTTGCCGCGGAGGTGGCGCAGGGCCGCATTCGGCCGCCGGCGCATGTGCTTATTGGCGGAGCGGCCGGTGAAAAGTCGCTGATTGACGCCATCCTGCAGGGCGTCCCACCGGCGCTCGCGGCCCGTGTGATTCCGCTGTATCAGCTTAATAACGGTGCCGGCGTAAGCCTGGGGGCGATCAAGGAACTGGTGCGCCGCGCCGCCGTGGTGTTATGTAATGACACGGGGCCGCGGCATTTCGCCGCCGCGCTGGATACTCCACTGGTCACTCTTTTTGGTCCCACCGATCCGCGCTGGGCGGAAATTGGGTACAAAAAAGAACAGCAGATCGCCCTGCCGGTTCCGTGCGGACCGTGCCAGTTGAAAATCTGCCCGATTGATCATCGGTGCATGACGGGCATTACCGCGGAGATGGTTTTGCGGGCGGTCGATGCGCAGTGGCGGCAGGAGGCGGTATGAAAATAGCTCTGATTATTGAACATTTTGATCCCTCACGCGGGGGGGCGGAAAATTACACATTCTGGCTTTCGGAACAATTGGCACGGCGCGGGCACGAGGTTCATGCGCTCTGTCATGACAGTGCCAGAAAAAGGCATAAATATCAGGCCGCCCATGAGGGGGCATCACACGATATGCAGCGCTCCAGACAAGCCGGAAAATCGCCGGACGTGCCGGCCCCCGATGGCGTGCATGTGCACCGTCTGCCGGCGATAAAGTTAAGTACGGGCATCGGATTTCGGCAATTTGGTCTTGCCGCTGCAGCCTGGTGTAAAGCGCATCATCCGGACGTGGCGCATTCCATGACCGTCGCGTGGCCGGGAGACTTATATCATCCTCATGCCGGAGTTTATGCGCGAATTCACCAGCAATCGATATCCTCACGCGAAAGCTCTAAAGCCGCTAATCTCAAACGCCTGATGCTGCAATTTTCCAGCAAACAACGCACGCTTCTGACTCTTGAACGCCGCGCTGCACAAGTCCCCGCTGATCAGCAGCCCTGGAAAATTCTTTGCATCAGCCCCACCATGGAAAAGGATTTCCGATCTCTCTACAACACCGCCGGCAGCAAACTGGCGTTGCTTGAAAACCCCATGATGGTTGCACCACCGGACGCAGCGC
>JAKAZF010000101.1 GCA_021826605.1 Planctomycetota bacterium
CGCCTTGGGTTATCAATCTCCTGTGGATTTTGAAAACCAGTTCAGTTAAACATTAACCAAGAACTCCGCTTTTCCTGTCCACGTTTTCGAAGAAAGATCAGACACTTCCGGCCAAACCGAAACCCATACATGGACGCGATACCGGACGCTGCGCGGACATTGCCCGGACGCCAACCGACTGCTGCCCGGCTGCTGCTCGGACAATTCACGGGACACTGCGCGGATGTTTCGCCGGACGCTACGCCGGATGCTGCGTGGACTGCGACGGTAATTGCCAAGTCATTTGCACACCCTCGTGCCAACCTTGATGCACACTTTGGTGCACACGTTCATGCCAACTGTCGGGACACGTCTCGGTAGTTGCCCGGTGATTACCCAGATAATGCGTCGGACATTGCGCGGATGCTACGGCGGATGCTGCACCGGATGTTGCGCCGTATGCTTCGTGGCCGCTGCTCGTCTTGCGGCTTTATTTTCAAATAAGGGGTTGGTGTCTAACCAAAATGACCGGCTTTCCCATTCCAGAAAGCCGCCAAAGATTCCGTTCGATTGAACACCTCAAAATGTTGCGTCCATGAGCAAATCGCCAAGCACTGACTGGGCGTTCTGAAACCGGTAGCGAAACGGAGCAGGTCGGGAGTGGCATGAACGGACGACGGCGGAGTTGAGCGCGGTTTAGAACGACCGGTGAGTGCGTGACCGTCTAGGTTTCCATCACGGCGATTTGTCTGGCCGGTTGCTGAATGCCTGGAAGCAAGCCGGCTAGTCAAAGCGCCGACCTTAACGCTGTCTGATTTTCCCGATGATTGTTGCCGGGGATTTTGAACCTGCCAATCTCTTCAGTCTGGCCGAAATAGGGATAATAATCCGGGAACTTGGCCAGCAACACAGCCTCCGCCTTGGCATATTTTCTGAACTGTCTTACGAACCTGGTGGCGTTCGTGACAAACCTGCCATGCTCGTATTGGTAATCATGCCTTACCACCATTGAGCGTCGATGAATCGTCCTGAACCCCTGCTGCATGAGGCGAAAACAAAAATCAATGTCCTCGCAGGCAGCATCGGGAAATGACTCATCGAACCTGACATTTTCGGCCACCGGTCGGCTGATGGCAAAGTTGCAGGTTGGACCATACAACAGGATGCTGGTGCGCTTGAAACATCTGCCGTTCAGGGTTCCATTGATTTCGTGATATTTGTCAAACCAAGTGGAATTTGATGAATCGGTTCTGCCAGAAAGACAGTGAACGTATGGGTTCTCGACGAATCCGCTGACTGCCTCGGAAACCCAATTTGATTCAGGGATGCAATCTGAATCCGTGAACAAAATGACATCGGCCTGAAATTCCAAGGCGGCATCCAGTCCCTGATTTCGTGCGGCTGCCGGGCCTTTCGATGTCGGGCTGTTCAAAACCTGAACTGCGCTCGGAAGTTGGGGCCAGAGTGGTGAGCCATCGTTGACGACAATCACCGTCGCCGCTTGGTCCACAATTTTGCCGACAGCCCGTTGCAATAAATCCGCCTGAAACTCCGTGGAGCACTTGGCGGGAATGACCACCACCGCCCGCGATTGGCTGGTCACGCCGTTCCGCAAAACTTTTGGTTGCAGCTCAAGAATTGATCTGGTCTTGGGGTGACGTGTTTTTACCTGCCCGGTTTTTGATGCTTTGTAGGCAATCACCTCCAGCACTTTGGTGAGGAGAAATCGTTTTCGACCGGCACGTCCTCGCATTTCCTCCCACCAGTAATCGAGCGTAGCGCCGCTGGGCAGATGCACCAAGGAACTCATGCGTCACCTCCCAGCCAGGCACAATTCCGGCAATACGCATCCTGCTTGTGTGTGCGGCGAAACTGTTCCGCCGGTTCAGAATTGAGGATTTGCAGAATATTTCCGTCCCGAATATGGCCCATTTTGTGGGGATGAAACATATTGCATGGCGTCACAAAACCATCGTGCTGGATGCACGTCTCACGGTGCAATGCGGGACAGGACGAACGGGAGCCATTCGATTTTGCTGACGTATGCAAATCAAGCTCAACACCCTGAATCTGATCGGGAATCAGGCATGGCAGACCGGTGGAATCCAGCAACGCTTTGGCTTCAACAAAGGCACTACGAATCGTGGCCCATTCTGAAATGACACGATTGAGCACCCGGTGGTCTGGCAAATCGCTTCTGACTACATTATAGATCAATCCGACGTTAAATGTCTGCGCCAGCCGGGCCATGTCGGCAATTCTATGGATGTTGCCAGATTGGAGTGTGAATACGAAATAGGGTCGGGGCTGATGGTCGTCGAGCAGCTTGAGATTACGTTCGATGTATTCCCACCGCGCACCGCGCCGGATTTCCGCCAGTTCCTCCGGGTCGGATGAGTCCAATGATATGAAAAGCTGCACCCCGAAGGTTTTTAATAATACCACGCGCTCACCGTCACGGATGTTCAAATTCGTGAACAGGTGAAGTGCCGCTGTCGGCCATTTTTCACGAATGATTTTAAGAAACGCCGGAAATTTCGGATGGATGGTGCTTTCGCCCCGGCCATTTAACCGGACGATTTCAGGCGGATGACTAAACGCCGCCAGTGTCTGATCGAGCGTATCCTCGGTCATGAAATACCCAGGCTGATTTCGTTCCTTTACAAAACCGCACATAATGCACGAGAGATTGCAGTTGTGGCTGAGTTCCAAAATCAGCTCCCGTGGCTGGATCAAAGTTGTCAGTTCCGCTGATTGCATTTGAGCACTTTGCAAGGAAGGTTGCATTGACGCATGGCCGCTTGGACGCCTGCGGCGTAGTCGCTGGAAATTATTTCAGAAATTTGGTCGCGGGCCAAATTGCCCAATGCTTTCTGGCAGCCCGGAATCCATGACTGTTGGAAACAGGTGAAAACATCGCCGTTGGGCAGGATAGAAAGATTTCTCCCGGCGGCGTGACAGATTTCATTTTCTGGCACCCGTTTTTCCTGTGCCGGCATCGCGGTCCACTCGCCGCCAAAACCCTCCGCCATGTAGTCCTGGATGCTGTGATACACCCCAAGCTCGTCAGCCAGCGCCCTGACATCAGCCAGATATTTTTTGGTTTCTTGGGCCAGCACGGACTGGATGCTCAATTGGTCTGGCCGCAAAACGCTTCGGGCGTAGCGCAAATTACCGAGAACGATGTCCATCGTGTCGCGGCCCCGAACAAACTGCCATTGTTTCCGGTCAACGGTATCAATCGAAACCACGATATGAATTTTCAGCGGGGCGATCCGGTCAATGAACGCTGCGTCCATCAGCACGCCGTTGGTTATCAGAACAGTGCGGCAGGGATGATTCTTGATGGCTGTGAGGAGACTGATGATCCGGTCACGAAAGAGCAACGGCTCGCCGCCAACGATGCAAAATTCTGTGAGATCAGGTAGCGCGTTAATCGCGTGGGCGACCAACCACGAATCCAGCGGTGTAAACGCCGGGCGAATGGCCCAATGATGACATTTTGTGCATCGCTCGTTGCAGGCGAATGAAATCAAATAGTAGAGATTGGTGGGCGAGAATGATTTCATTCGGATTTTGGCCGATGCGATTTTGCAAAATCAATTCAACACCTAAACATTGAAATTGTTGGGCTGAAAATTAAGGCTATGCCCATTTAGCCATCGCGCGGGCGACTTCATTGAGATTGGTGATGCGCCATTTGGCTCCATTGCCGACGAGTGATGCCCGCCTTTGTTCGGCTGCGGCTGCCGCCGGACTACGGCGTGCCCGGCGTATTGCCGCCATGCGGCTTTTGGCTTCCTGCCTTTTCATCTGGCTGAATGACATCTTTTTCATCAAGAAATAGATAGGGTAATCCGGGGGCGGAATCAAGTTTGCGGCGGCACTGGACGGGCGTTTTGGAAATCGGAGCGAACGGAACGGCTGTGGAGTCGCGAGATTTTCAAAAAGTCCGTTGAGTACCTGGCCGTTTAGGTTCGTATTACTGGCGATTTGTCTGGCCGGTTGCTGAACACCTGGAAGCAAGCCGGCCAGTCAAAGTGCCGGGCAGCATCATTGCGATACGAATCCTTTAATAAATTTCCGATTTCATCGGATGGAATGCGAAAATCCCCAATAAAAACAGTGTAAATACGCATTTTTGCAGCCCAAAAGTGAGGTCGCATTTTGTGTAAAGATTGCACAAAAGCGGGCTTTTACTCTGCCAAACTGGTTGCCGCATGAAAAAAATCAGCGGCCAACCGCATAAAGTGTATCACATACATCTTTGCGGAGAGGAGTTCAGTCAAACTGCAAGACATAAAATTGGATTCGGTCATCGTTCCGAGGTTGAACCACGCTTCGTGTGTCAGGCACACCTTGCGCCCGGTAAGTTCAGGCAGAATGACCAATCAGGAAGTGAAATTAACGATTGTGCCAACGGGGCATAACGCCATTTGAAAAACCGCTAACATCGCTTTTTGTGTTCACAGCCATTGCGCAGAAAAATCTGGCGGATGCCGAAGGCTACTTCGACGAGCATCTGGCGCAGAACGATTACTACGCCGCCGGTGAAATCCGGCCCGGCCAGTGGATCGGCATGGGCGCGGAGCGGTTAGGGTTAAACAATGCCGTCACCCGCGAGCAATTTCATGCCCTGTGTGAAAACCAAAATCCGAATGACGATCAACGTCTGACGCTACGGCAGGAAAAAGCCAATCAACGGCGCGTGTTTTATGACTTCACCTGTTCCGCGCCAAAATCGGTTTCGGTGCTGGCGGTGACGATGGATGACGACCGATTAGTGATGGCGCATGAGGAAGCGACGCGCATCGCGTTCCGCGAACTCGAAACCTTTGCCGCAACGCGGGTGCGCAAGCAGGGCAGCCAACGTGACCGCACCACCGGCAACCTGATCGCCGCCGCCTTCACGCACACGAGCAGCCGGGCGCTCGACCCGCTACTTCATACGCACCACACCGTCTTCAACGCCACGTTTGATGAAACTGAAAAACGCTGGAAGGCACTTCAGGTCGGCGGCATGTATGACGCGATCCGCTACGGCACGGCGGTTTATCGCAACGAACTGGCAAAGCGGGTTCAGGCCATCGGCTACCGCATTCGTCCGGCGAAACACGGCTTTGAAATCGAGGGCGTGAGCGAGGCGGTGTTGAAACGATTTTCCAAGCGGTCGCAGCAGCGTGATGCCGTGGTCCGTGAACTTGAACAAAAGCTGGGACGCAAATTGTCGAACAATGCCATCGCCCTGGCGGTGCATCAAAGCCGGGCGAAAAAGATCAAAGGTATTTCGACCACCGAGGTTCGGAATCAGCAGTTGGCCCAATTACAGTCGGATGAATTGCAATCGCTGCAAAAGCTCACTGCGACGGTTCAACCCGTCCGGCAAGTCCGCCGGTTTGAACCGGAAAACCAAACCCTTAATTACGCCATCGCCCATGTCTTCGAGCGCAAGTCGGTGGTGCCGGAGCACGAACTGTTGGTCGTTGCACTGGCACAACATCCGGGTGAACTGGATTTGCCAACATTAAAAACGGCAGTGAAGTATTCGGAGCAACTGGTCAAAACCGGGCGTGGATTGTCCACGCCGCAGATTTTGGCGACGGAACTCAATTTGATTCAGACGGTCAATGCGGGCTGTGACGCTGTTGCGCCGATCCATCCAACCCACAAACCCGCCGACTGGCTGGGCGAAGACCAACAACGGGCGATTTACCATGTCCTGCGCACGTGTGACCGGATCACTGGCCTGCGCGGTCTGGCGGGCACGGGCAAAACCACGGCGTTGCGCGAGCTGGTTGCCGCTTGCGAGGAAGTCAAAATTGAACCGCTGTTTTGCGCGCCGACGGCGGCGGCAACCGAAGTTTTGCGCAAGGAAGGATTTGAGGCGAAGACGCTGCAAAGTTTGCTGCTGACGAAACCGAAACTGAATGAACGAAAATTAGTGGTGCTGGACGAAGCCGGGGCGGTCGGTATTGACGACATGAAGCGGCTGTTCGATTTGGCGCGGGATGCCCGCATTGTGCTTTCCGGCGACACGGGACAACACGCATCGGTAGTGCGGGGTGATGCGCTGCGGATTTTGGAGCAACATTCCGATTTCAAATCCGGCCAACTGACCCGCATCCGCCGTCAGCGCAATGCCGAGTATCGCAAGGCGGTCGAACTGGCCGCGCAAAAGCGGACGCTGGAGGCGTTCGCCCAACTGGAACGCATGGGCGCGGTTTCAGAACTTGCCGATGCCCAAATCCACGAGGCGGCGGCAAAATCTTATCTGAAAGCATTGGCGGAAAATAAATCTGCGCTACTCGTCGCGCCGACGTGGAATGAAATTGAGGCGGTCACGGAAAAAGTCCGGGTCGCCATGAAAACATCTGGCTGGCTGGCCGGCGAGGAAAAGGAATTTGAGGTTTTCGATTCGTTGTCGTGGACGGAAGCGCAAAAACAAGATGCACGGCAATACCATCCCGGCATGGCCATACGGTTTCACCGGCGGAAGGATGATTTCGCCAAAGACGAAACTGTGTCGGTGGTCGCGGTCGAAAACGATTCGATCAAAGTTCAACGTGCGGACGGTTCTGAAAATCTTTTCACATTGGGTGCAGGCTGCGCCTGCTTTGACGTTGGCGAGAAGCGGAAATTGAAAATCGTGGCCGGCGACAAGTTGTTGTTGCAAGCCAACACGGTCGGCAAGCGGTTCGTCAACGGCGAACTCGTCGAGGTGCGGTCAATCCAGGGCGATTCGGTGTTGCTGGCCGATGGCCGTGTGATCCCGCAAAATTACCGCACGTTCACGCACGGCTACGCGGTCACGTCCCACGCCGCCCAGGGCAAGACGGTGGATGAAGTGCTGGTCGTGGCGTCGTCGCGGTCACTGGCTGCCGTCCATCAGCAGCAATTTTATGTCAGCATTTCGCGCGGTCGCGAACGCTGCCAGATTTTCACCGATGACACCGAGCGGCTACGTTCGCATGTCACAAATTCCAGCGAGCGGCTGGCGGCAATTGAAGCCAGGCCAGTGATTCACCAGCGCCAATTTATCCTGGCCGTCATGGAACGCGGCCATCGCTTTCTGAAACAATTCCGCCAGCGCATAGTGCAATCCATTTCTCCCCGCAGACGCATCGAACAAATCCGTGAAATGTCTTATGAGCGCCAACACCAACCTCGACGCGGCATCTCCATCTAGCCCGCGCGACAATCCCTGCTACGGTATTGATCCGAACGTAGCATCGCTCAACGTGTATGCCCACGACGAGCACAACTATTTTCTGCCCTATGCGCAATTGCTGTATGCCGAGACCATTCCCAATCCCGCGCTGGAAAAGAATGCCGATGCGCCGCCTGAAAAGCTGATGATTTGTTTTGCCGTGGCCGAGGTCACGGTGTTGGGCAGCGGCCTCGAAGCCATCGCACGGAAAGTTCAGAGGTGTGAATTGAATTTTGTGAGGGCAATTGACCGGCGATTCGTGGCCTCGCTCAGGACCCACGTTGCCGTCATTGTGGTCAATTTTACCAAGCCTAAATTATGAAAACAGGCCGGAGGTTAATATGCCGCAGGATAAACAGCTTCGTAGCATCAAGCTAAAGTATGTTTTGGAGAAACGCCGCTTGGATCAGGCGCTGAACGCCAAGGAATTTGCTGTTGCCGCCGGCATCTCATATTCAACGGCGAGGGAGTGGTTTCGGTTACCTGGCTTTCCTTTATTTCGTGGCGTGATCTTCTGGCAAGATTTTGTCCAGTGGCGCAACAGTCAAAATGGATTTCATTCCGAAAAATTTCCGCATCGTAATGACGATAATGCTACTACCTCATCAAGCCTGCCTCCACGCGCCGCGCAAATTCTTCAACAAGCCTGATTTTTTTCCTTAACGGCTTGATTCTCCACATCGCCTCAATAATACACCTCGTTTTTACTGGGGAATTGCACGGGAAAGAAACTTTGATTTGAAGGGTCAATTTACTGCACTTTTACTGCATGCATTCATAAGTTGTTGATTATGAATGGAGCGGGTGAAGGGAATCGAACCCTCGTCTCAGCCTTGGGAAGGCCACATTCTACCATTGAACCACACCCGCTTCACACGATTGATTATCAGACTTGATCGGCATTGGCAACTGGTTTGTGTCGGGCCGTTCGTGCCGGGCGTTCACCGCAG
>JAKAZF010000102.1 GCA_021826605.1 Planctomycetota bacterium
CGCGCTGGGCTGTTCGGCCCGCATGACGGCAATGCATGGGCGTATCTTATCTTTGCAATGGCTGAAGCGCAAACGTGTGTTTGCGGCCCTTACCGGACAATATTTCACGGAGGTGGGCAACAGACAACCGATTGCGACGCCCACCGAATGTTCGCCGCAGTTAATACCTGTATTAATAAAAGATGATCCGGTGAATAGCTCGCTGGCATTGGCGCTTGTGACGGTGCACGGTCAGTTCGCGGCGGTTCTGGTTAGCGGGCGCAATCTCAAGCAAGCAGGCATCAATCGCCTGCCTGCCCGCGCGGTTGGCCGTGAGCGACTTGCACCCTTTTGCTGGTCGCCGCATGGAAGGCGAGTTGCCATTGTTGGGCCCCGGGGAAGAACCATCCGCATATGTACCGTGCCTGATCTCCGGCCGGTGCAACGTGTCGCGCTGCCCGACTATCGCGCGACGCCGGCAGGCGATGGACCTGCCACATGGCTGCCGCCCGATGCGGCGGGAATCCAATGGCTAAGCAGCAATAAACTGATAGCAATTGGCGGCAATCTGGCGGTAATGATTCACTCCCACGCAGGTGGCCATTACGCTCCGGCCCATGCCGGGTGGCAGATAATGTTTCCAGATTCAGCACTGATTTTAGGTGCCGCTATGCGTCCATCTGCCGCGGTTGATCAACCGATGATTGCCTTTGGCCTCGCCGACGGGACGCTGGTTGTAAAGAGCTTTTTATCCGATGGCACTGGCCCCTACTTTTACACGATGGCCAATCCCATTCCTCTGGAGGCTGTTGCGTGGTCGCCCGATGGGCATACGCTCTACAGTGGTTCGCGAGACGGCATCGTCATTCGGTACGGGTTTCATCCGCTGAAATATATGGGTGGCGAAGGACCGGCATTTATTGAAAAAGGATATGCCTTTGGTGTCATGGGGCCGGTTCAGCAACTTTTTATAGGTGACAATGGAGCGCAGATTGCCGCCGCCGATCGACACGGAAATGCCTATGTCTGGCGGAAATCTGAGTTTAATATTCAAGGCAAAGCGACCATCCAGCGGCTGACCTTACGAAACTCGGCACGTCAATCGCGCGATGCCGAAATTTGGAAATGCATGGTGACACGTGAAAATGGAGGTGAAATACTTTTAACCACGCAAATGATGGGAACCGTCATTGCCGGCGGTTACGGGCGATCGTTTGCTTTCGGTGGACGCGCTGGGAAATATGCGGGCAGTATATTCACATTCGATCCAGCAACCGGCAATGGTGGTGAAATATTCGGCGGCCTCCCTCACCTTGGGCTTTTTCAACTGTGTGCTGGTGGCAACGGTACAGTTGCGGCGCTGTACCATAAGCAAACCGTCGATGCTGCCGGCGGGGCACGCCTAGTTTTGATCCACTTATTGCAGCCGAAACAGACTGAAGTGATTGCGCTGCCGGATTATTTTTCCAGCGTTGCAGGGGTGTCCATCAGCGCCAATGGCAAATATTGGATGGATGTATCCGGACACGACATGGCATGGGGCACCACTTACAACGCGCCCGGAGGCCGGAACCGCGGGGCATCCGCGCGACCCACATATGCTTTGGGTGTTATCCCGGCTGGCCATATACAGGTATCCCAATGGACGGGGCCGAAGGCCGTCGCGGTGGGCGGGCTTTACCGAGGACATGCCGCGGTGTTTTTCTTCACCTTGCCCATGAGCACTTCAAGACGTTCAGACCGACTCGGTCACAAACTGATGCCCAGTGCCCCGCCGGCGATGCTGGATCAGAACGACTGGGTTACCGCCATGGCGACCGATCCCTCATCAGATACGGTCATTGTCGGGACAGAAAATGGCTACCTCTGGCGGGTTACTGCAGGAGAGAAGCCAACTTTACTTAAGGCGACACCCGGATCAAGCATTCAATCTATCGCGTTTGATGGCAATCTGAACCGGTATGCGGAAATCTCCCAATCGGGCACTTTGCGTATTTGGAAGCCGGGGACCCGTCATGCCGTGCTGCTTCTTAACAACTTGCAAGTTCGTGGGCATGGTGTTGCATGGTGTGCCAAGGGGCGGTTGGTGATCGCCTCGAGTATGCCGGGGCTGTATATCCTCAATGGAAGTTCAAAAACTTTTCGCAGCGCCATTAAGATTCAGACCGGACGCTGATATCCGTGGAGTGGCGGCCCAGGATTTAAAATTGCCCCCACTGATTACCATTGAATGGCGTAATCGGCGTATCGTTATTGAAATTGTGAATCAGCAGATTTACCCACTGGGCATTGGTTTGTTGCTGATGACGGGGATTGAAAGCCCGGGCGTACTCATAGGTTGCGAAGCAAAGCAGGCAGATGATTCCCACGATGATCATCCAGCCCCATTTTTGGCGGCTCTCGCGAGATACCGAATGAATCGTCGGTGCCGATTGCGAAACTCCGTCATTTTTCACATTCAATCGGACGGGCGGCCCGTCGATCCAACGCAGGTTATTGTCGGGTGACGCTTCTGTCAGTTTGGTGATGGGTTCGAGTACGGCGGACATAAAAAACTCCTTAAAATTAAATTTCACGGGCACAACGGCCGTCATTTAGTGAAGCGAAACTGTCCACCGCCAACCGACATCCGAACCGGAAAAAACCCATTTATGCTGGCTTGATTGCACTCTGAATAAGCGATGCATGCCGAAGTCGGGCGTTAAGAATCTGAATGGGGTAAGCCAGCGGGTTGCAGGATTTTCAAGTATCCCTAGAATCCGGTATGTGGATATAAACAATGAACAACCGAATGTCAGATGGCTTACTCGTGCAGTGCTGCTTATTTCGCTCTCAGCCTGTTTTGCCGACTTGGGATATCAGGCTGTGCTGGCCATGTTCCCCCTTTTTCTGGTGCAAAATCTGCACGCACCGGTATGGCTTTTTTCGGTGGTCATGGCATTAAGCCTCGGTCCCGGTGCGTTATTTGGGCTTTGGGGAGGACGGCTTGGTGATCGCATCGGTCATAAAAAGGTCGCCATCACCGGCAACGCGTGCATTCCGCTGTTATCGTTGTCAGGGTTGGTAAGTGTGCCTTTGGTTACAGCCGCGCTTTTTTGCGGGGGCTGGTGGGGCCGAAATTTCCGTTCGCCGCCACGCCGATCAATGCTTACCGAGGTGACCACGCGCGAAAACAGGACCAAGGCGTTTGGATTTCTTCATGCATTAGATATTGGCGGTGGTTTTGTGGCGGCCAGCTATACGGTACTACTGTTATCCGCCGGACTGCCATTTCAAACTATCTTTCTTATCACGCTGGTTCCCCTGATCTGTTCAACCATCACCCTGTCGTTCGTAAAAGCTGGTGGGCGGCCGGTGGCCATGGCCGAAAGGCCAGCCGCTGCGACTCCTGCGGGAGAGCCAGTCCAAAAAAAACTTTACGCACGCATACTGCTGGCAACGGGTCTTTACGGATTTGCCTCATTCAGCTTTGGGTTTCCAATTCTGACCGTGTATCAGCGGTATCACAGCGATGCGACAGCGATTTTGGCATATGTGGTTTTTTTTGGCATTTCAGCGCTGACCGGGTTGTTGATAGGTAAAGTGGCGAAACGCGAGGTGGGTTTTCTGGCTTGGGGCGGTTACCTGGTCGGTGGCGTCGCGAGTATTTTGATGGCGGTTATTGCCGCAACCGACCAAAATGCTGCGTTCTACTTCCCGGTCGTTGCGCTGATGGGTTTTTCGCTGGGGGTCATTGAAACCCTTGAACCAACCATTATGTCGCTTATTCGCACGGCCAAAAACACCGGCGGGGGCATGGGGGCGCTTACCGCAACGCGCAGCATTGGGCTCTTTGCAGCCAACGCCATGATGGGCCTGCTGCATCACTTTGGACATGGATGGATTTGGGCTTACGGTTATGTGGGTTTACTGGGCGTGGCGGCCGCATTGGTATTAGGAACCATTGGTAAGCAAAGCAATCTTATTGTAAAATAAAGTGCACTAAATCATAAACGTTTCCGTTTATTTATCGTAGAATGATGTAGAGGCGGTTGAATAATCGCCGTATTCTGCATCTGCAGGTGATTAGGAGTCTGACCATGTCCCGCATTTCACGAAGAGGTTTACTTGCCAGCGCCGCCGTCGGAGCCGCCGCACTTGCCACAAGGCAGTCGGCCAACGCCAGCGTGCCACAGGGCAATCAAACTGGTTTTATCGATCCCGGCACACTATCCATGAAGGCGTACAGTTTTGATCTGGCGGACGTAAAAATTCTGCCCGGGCCATTCCACGAGAATATGACGCGGGATTTGAATTATCTTCTCGCGTATGACTGCAATCGCCTCTTGGCGTCGTTTCAGAAAGTGTCGGGATTACCGACGCTGGCACCAACGCTCGGTGGTTGGGATGCCGGTGGCCAAGGCGGCACCATCTGCGGACATTATCTTTCGGCATGCTCGATGATGTACTCCCACACCCGCGACGGCCGCTTGCTGGAGAAAATCGATTATCTGCTGCCACGCCTGCGCGAATGTCAGGAAACCAACGGTAAAAAATATCCGAACTTTAAGGGATATGTGGCGGGGTTGCCGGGAAGCATCAAAGCGTTTGGCGACGCACTCAATGGCAATATAAACGTTGGTAATCCCGATGCTTTGTTTACGTTTACGCTCAATGGGATGTGGTCGCCGTGGTATTCTATTCACAAAATTCTGGCGGGGTTGCGCGATACGTGGCTGCACACCAAACGCCCATTGGCGAAGCAGATTCTCATTGATCTGGCGGATTGGTCGGTGCAATATCCCGCCAAACTTACCGAAGCACAGATGCAAACCATGCTGATCAGCGAGCAGGGCGGTATGAATGAGGTGCTCGCGGATGTTTATGCCATCACGGGCAATCGAAAATACCTTAAAACGGCAGAGCAATTCAATGAAAAATCGCAGCTTGATCCACTGATGCATCACCGTGATATCCTCACCGGTTGTCATTCCAATCAATACATCCCCCGCGTGATCGGCATCGCCCGCGAATACGAACTTTCAGGCAAGCAGAAATACCGGACGGGGGCTGAGTTCTTCTGGGAAAATGTCGCCCGTCATCGAACCTATGTATTTGGCGGCAACAGCGATCATGAATTTTTCTTCCCTCTTGGCAATGCGTGGAAGCACCTGAGCGTTGGCACGGCTGAAACCTGCTGCACCTATAACATACTCAAACTTACCGAGCACTACTTCAGTTGGAACGCCACCATGGAAGCTGCGGACTTTTTTGAACGCGGCCTGGTCAACCATATTCTTGGATCGCAGGATCCGGCCACCGGCATGATGACATACTATATGTCCATGCGGCCGGGACACTTCAAAACGTTTAATACTCCGTGGGATTCATGCTGGTGCTGTATGAGTACGGGCATGGAGAATCATAGTAAATATTCACGGGGTGTTTATTACCATAAGGATGACACCCTGTGGATTAACGTGTTTATGGCCACGGAGTTGGACTGGAAGGCCAAAGGAATGCGGGTTCGGCAAATAACCCGCTTCCCGGACGAGGGAGCCGTGCGGATTGAATTTACGTGTGATCAACCGACGAACGCCACCGTCAAATTGCGCCATCCATATTGGTCAACGCCTGCCATGGGCATCAAGCTTAATGGTAAGAATCTGGACCCGGGCAAGCCGAACACCTACCTGAATCTGAACCGGACGTGGCAGACCGGCGACGTGCTGGATATTGAATTAAAAATGCCGCTGCGTATTGAACGCATGGCCCACCACCCCGAAACATTTGCCATCTTCTCAGGACCGCGTGTATTGGCTGCAACCCTTGGCAATGCGTTAATGCTGCCGCCGGTTCCGTACGCCAACGGCGATCAATATGAATGGCGAAAAGTGCCGGACCCCGAAACTATACCGCAGTTGGTTACGGGAGACCGCCCGGTTGAGCAATGGGTAAAACCGGATAATTTCGAGCCATTGGTATGGCATACCCACGGCGTAGGCAAGCCGCATGATGTCAGGCTGGTACCATTTTACAAAGTAGCCCATGAACGTTACGTGGTCTATTTCAATCATTTCACCCAATCGCAATGGCAAAAGGAAAAGCAGGCCGCCGCCGAGCAACGCAAAATTGATCGCCTTATTCGAAACAATACCGTTGATCGACTGGTGGTGGGCGATAATGCGTCCATGACCGCTCACGACCTCCGAGATAAAGTTAATGTGGACCAAGGGGCCTCACCGGAAGGCAACTGGATCGACGCCCACGATGGTGGCGGATTTACTTTCAATCTCAAAGTGCTGCCGCACAACCCGATAGCACTGGCGTGCACTTGGTGGGGTAGCGACAGCGGTGCACGGAAGTTTCATATCCTGGTCGATGGCCATATCGTTGCCACGCAGGTACTCAATGGGATAGACCCGGGACATTTGAAGACGATTCTCTATGACGTTCCGCAGCATTTAACGCGTGGCAAAACGCATATAGCGGTTCGACTGCAAGCCTATCCTGGCCAATTTGCCGGCGGATTGTTCGACTGCCGAACGGTTAAACTCCATTGACGGGCTGGTTTGATAAAGGCCGATGCCAATGGCATGATGAAAGTTATTTTTATGGCGAGCCGGGCTGGCACCGCCAAGATATTTGTATTGATTGACAGCTCGCCGGGCAAGACCGTATCTGTGGAGAAAGACATGGCCGAGGCCGTTATATAGCCACCGGCTTGCCGGTTGTTGGTGCATTGGCGGATGGCGGACGCGCCGCGTTAGGCGCTGGCGGGTTTTGCGGGCAGCAGACATCGGGCAAACCCGGTGCTAAGTATTGGAGCCGGGAACACCCGCCATCATTGCGGTGAGGAAAACGATTTTGCACCGCCGGGAGAGCCAAGGACGCGAAGACTTGCCTATTTGCTTATGTCATTTTTTTTTCTCTCTTCTACAAAAGTCAAGCACGATATAGGCGGGGGCTGCCCCGGGGCGTAACGCAGTGGGGCGTAACGCAGTCGCCAAATTTAATATTTAATCCCGTCCGAAGTGCGGCAAGGTGAGCAAGTTGGGGGGATGTGCGGTGCCAAGTCGAGTTTGATAATGCCCGCAGAGTGGAGGGCTTTCAGGGGAGCTTGGGCTGAGCCGCCGCGCCCAAAATGTGCATGGCGGGCAAGGCATCGCCGGCGGAATTGAATAGTGAGCGGTACGCCCATGGGTTATGGCGAAAGGCCAGGCAGGTAGGGTTATACTCACCGCCCCAGTACCAGACGCCCATACCAAGATGATGGGGTATGGCTTTGACAATATTGATGACGGATTGCAGATATTGGCATTGTCCCTGGGGGGTAAAGGGAAAGGGCATATTTTTTTTGTGTGCCCAGCCGACATTGTGGCGACCACCAATCCACGGATAGGCGGTTTCGGCAACGATGATCGGCTTGTGCACCGCTCGGGCCACGGCATCAAGCGTGGTGCGAAGATTTTTCAGCGGTCCCTGCCAGTAGGGATAATAATCAAAACCCACAACGTTAAAATGGACGCCATGTCTGATGAGTTCCCGGTAAAAAGTTGGTGCGTACGAAAACCCTCCCACCTGAATCATGATGAGCGGCTTTTTGGCTCCGGCGGCAGAATCTATGCCGTCAATGGCCGCATTAAGCAAGGACGCCACGCGCTTCCATCGGGCGCGATGACCGACCCATAACCGACCCTTCGGCCATAATATTCCATTATTAATTTCATTACCGACGAGAACCATTCCGGGCATTGCATGAGCGTGCTTGAAGGACGTTATCACCCGAAAACAGTAGGCACGCAGGCGAGTTTTTAATTGGGTAATCGTGAGATGCCGCCAGAGAGCCGGCGTAATTTGATGGCCCGGGTCGGCCCATGTATCGGAAAAGTGCAGGTCGAGTACAAAGTTAAACCCGGCGTTGACAATTTTCTTAGCGAGTGGCAGCGTGTAAGCCAGGTTGTTAAGGGTATTGAGCTTGCCGAATTTTTTAACTTCCGCCGCCGTGGGTCGATGAAAAAGCCGCAACCTGAGAGTGTTGCAGCCCGCTTGCCTGAACGCCGCCAGTGCGCCGATCGTTTGATGATGGTATTGATAAATGCCGCCAT
>JAKAZF010000103.1 GCA_021826605.1 Planctomycetota bacterium
TTATTGAGAGTCGGCTCGATCCTCCGCCGCGCATACGGGACATTTCAGACCCATCGCAATCCCGGCCATTACTCGGACAGGCTCCTGGCTCGATGCGGAAGCATCCAGTTGTACGTCCGCTCTGTGCCGAGCTGACGCATAATGCTTCCGCAGCAGACAATTGCATTCCTGGCACGCGGTACGCAATTCAAAACAGGTTGTAAAAAAACCGCGGATTACGCGGATTACGCGGATAATAACGGGCTTGTCATGCTCTACTCTCAACTCTCTCGTATCTGCACTATCGGGCCGCAGCCCGATGCCCTCGTATCCGCGGTGCGGTTCAATGGTTTTGTGATCGTACGGTTGTGCCCACGGGGAAAGCTTAAGAGCCTGCGGGGCAGTGGTTCTAAGCCTATTTGTTATTCGCCTTTAAGAATATAAAAAATAAATCAAATATCTCTTGACATGCTCCTGGTAACGTATATACTATCCGTTATGAATCAGTTTCATAAACCGTTATCAATATGACGGTGAGATGTGAAACCGATTCACGTGAACAATTTTGTTGAAGCCATCAGTTTTGCGGACCCGCAGATCGAAATTCGCAAATGGGCTGGTGGCGAAAAAAAGCGACCCCTCATCATTGGCGCTGGCAAGTCCTGTGCCGGGGGGAGAAACAAGAGTGCAACAGTCGATGTGACTGTTTTAGGTTTTTCTTTTTTGGGAGGTCTCTTATGACTAGTTCGTATGGAAAAATTTCAGCAAGTGTTATAACTGCAGCGGTAGCCCTGGTATGCGGTGTTGGAGTGGCCTCCGCCGGCAACATCCTCAATAACCCTGGATTTGAATCCGCACCGACCACTCCTCCGACGGCTAATGACTGGCAGTACAATGGAGGTGCGAAATGGGATACCACCAACCCGTACACCGGATCGGCCGAGGCAAATCTCAACAATACGGCCGAAGCCAACAACGCGAATGTTTCGCAGCAGACGGCAACGGGCACCATAACCCCTGGGGTAAATTATAACTTCAGTTTTTATTCAGAATTTACCGGTGTGGGTGCCGGCTTTCTGGGCCAGGCTCAGCTCACATTTTTGACCAGTGCCGCTGCGCCTGTCGGCCCCAACACATTTGTTAATTTTCCGACGACAACTTCCGGCTTTGGCACGCAGGCGGGCTATCAGCTATCCAGCGTAAATGTAGTAGCACCGGCGGGGGCGTCGGAAGCATACGTGAATCTCGGTGCCATCACGGGCGCGGTGGCCGGATCATCCGCTCACGCCTATGTTGACAATGTGACCCTCGCACCCGTATCTACCCCAGAACCAGCTTCCTTGGCTCTTCTGGCAATCGGCGGGGTGGCGATGCTGGCCTTACGTCGGCGGCGCGCAGCCTGAATCGACCCCCTCATCATTGGTGCCGGCAAGTGCCGCGCCGGGGGGAGAAACAAGAGTGCAACGGTCAATGTGACTGTTTTAGTTTTTATCTTTTTTGGGAGGTCTCTTATGACTACTTCGTATGGAAAAATCTCGGCGGCTGTCCTGGCTTCTTTAGCGGGCTTGGCGTGTTCGGGCGGATTGGCCGCCGCCGCGACCATCTCGCTGGTTAACGGCACAACCAACAACGCCACCTTGAGCCAAACAGTTGCCACTCCGATGGGCAGCAATGCCTCTGTGGTTGGTTCCTCGGGCTACGGTTCCACGGGCTACATTATGTTTGGGACCGACGTGCCGTCAAATGTTACGTATGGTTTCACCGAGCAAGGAATAGCGCCCACCGCGGAGGACGTGAACTACTCGTATAACACCGGTAACATCGCAACCGTCGAATCGCTTCCATCGTGGCTAACCACAACTACCACTTCTGGAACCACGACAACCACCGCTGCCAATATAACTATGGACCCCAGCCTTACTCCGGCAAGTTATTTCATGGCTGCGGCGTATGGCTACCCTGTGATGTCGGTCGACGGCCAGCCGGCCGCGGGAAGCTACCCGACCAACCATGGTGTGGCGGCTGGAAGCCCGCTGCAGACAGGCGAGGGAGGCCAAAATGGTACGACCGTTGGAACTTTGTATAAGCTTTTTGATATTACCCTCGGTGCAGACACCCCCAGTAATTTCAAGCTCGGCGTTATTGCCCCACAGGGATACGATGCGCTATCGCAAATACAAGTCTCCGATGGGTCGGCCTCAAGCTCGGTAAACGTCGACCCCGCGCAAAATCTCGCCTTCTATTTCTTCAATATCTCAGGCGCTTCGGCGGGCGACACCGTGGTGGTTTCCGCAGCAGCCTCTCCAACTGTTGCTGGCGGCTATTTTACCCACAATCCCTATGGGACCAGCACGGACCTCGTCGGCATGACCTTCGATGCACCGACGGTATCAACTCCTGAACCTGCCGCGTTGGGCGTGTTTGCCTTGGGCGGTCTGGGAATGTTGCTAATCGGCCGCAAGCGGGTAACCCGCAGGACGGCTTAATTCTAACGATTCCGGTGGAAGCGTTGCGGGCGTTCCGCGACGCTTCCACCTTTTTCGATTCCATCCCTGCGTAAGGGTTGGTGCGAAAATAGCTACTTTTGGCCGGGCGTGTCGCCCCCTGATTGGAGACCTATCATGAATACCAACCGTTCCATCCCGATGACCCGTAAATCCGCCAAACGCGGTTTTACCCTCATTGAACTGCTCGTCGTTATTTCCATTATCGCCCTGCTGATCGCATTACTGTTGCCGGCACTGGCCAGAGCCAAGGAAGAGGCGCTGACCACTGCATGTGGTGCTAATATGCACAGCATTGGAGAAATCCTGGCGGAATATGAGAATACCTATGAGGGGAATATTCCATCCGGAAACGCCTATATCAACGGCAGCTACAACCTGTATCCTGCCGCTGAATGGAATATTCTTCTATACACCTATAATGCCGGGCTGGACCCGGTGCGGTACGTTCAGTGGAACAATATCGGCGGCACGACCCCGAATTACCCAGTGGCTTCGGAATCCGGAACCGCTTTCCTTGGAACATTTACGTGTCCGGCTTCGCAAATCAAGCCAACGCTTGGGCCGGCATGGGGCGTCCAGGTTGGCTGGTATTGGTCGAGCTACGCCGCCAATCCAAACTATTTCTGGACTTACGCCGGGCCGGGCTGCGGTTATTGGGACAATATTGACAAAGTCAACATGCGTGCATCAAACGTAAGCAACCCCTCTACAGCCATCGCCATCGGTGATGCGACACAAACGTCGGAATGGGGTGGCAGTTGGATGATCATGAGCGATTGGATCCAGAATAGCGCAGGCAACCCCAGTGCGGCTCAGCCCTATGTCAGTGACCCGAACTACCTCGTGCCGGCCAACGGATTTTCCTCATCGGAAACCGTGAATCAGGATATTCTGCAGCCGGGCCAACCTGCGATCAACAATCAGACCGGTATGCGTTATCGTCACATGCAGACATCCCTGAACACGGGCGAAGCCAATGGTCTGTTTTTTGACGGCCACGCCGAAACATTGCCGATCAACAACAATGTCGCGGGTGCCGCAATTACCTCGCCGGCGGCCAATGGGACACGCGGTTTACGGATGCAGAATATCTACAATCCGGAACTGCCGTCCACCATCGGGTTGTTCTGATCGGCGGCAAACTACTACAGGCCGGGAAAAATTATGAAAAAATCGCAATCACATAGAGTAATCAAAAGCGGGATCGCGGGCATCTCCGCGATCCTGCTGGCCGCACTTTGTGGCGGGGCCATGCCGGCGCAGAAGACGCCGGATGTCCCCGCACCTGCGGGATTACATTGGAAGCTCACGTGGGCCGACACATTTAATCATGGTGCCACCGATCTGAAAGGGTGGCATTATGAACTCGGCGGCGGTGGCTGGGGCAATGGTGAATCCGAAGTTTATACCCACTCCAGGAGAAATGTGTTTGTCGCGCATGGCAAATTGCACATCAGGGTCATCGGTAAGAAACGCCACGGTAACGTCCATTATACTTCCGGGCGCATTACCACGCGTCATGTCTTCAGTCAGAAATACGGCCTTTTTGAATTTCGCGCCCGGCTGCCGCACGGCACGGGCCTGTGGCCGGCAATCTGGATGATGCCGGAAAAATCTTCCTTTGGGTCCTGGCCGCAATCCGGGGAGATCGACATCATGGAATCCCGTGGTAATGGCATTGGTCAGGTGCAGGGGAGCCTGCATTCCGGCAGTGCCGCCGATCGGGATTTCACCCAAACCAAAGTGTATCAATTACCGCATCATGAGCTCACCACAGGGTGGCATACTTATGATCTGGAATGGGAACCGGTGGCTAATGCCATGCACCCGAATCATCGGCAGGTTCAGATTCAATGGTTTGTTGACGGACACTTATACGAAACCCAAAAGGGCGGATGGACGGTTCCAACCGCAGCCGGCACGGGGCATCCCAATGCGCCATTTAATCAACCATTCTATATAATTCTGAATATGGCGGTCGGCGGTAATTATGTGGGAGGCAAAACTCCCGGCCCCGGACGCTATGATATGGAAATCAATTTTGTCAGAGCGTATGCTCTGGCGAAAGCCGGACATTAAAATTTCCTTTTGAGAGGTTGGTGAAGGACATGGGATCGGTTCGAGAAATAGCCAAGGAACTGGGCATTTCGCCCGCTACGGTTTCCCGGGCGATTAACAATCACCCGGCTGTCGCGGAAAAAGTGCGCCAGCGCGTGGTGAAAGCCATGAACCGTTCGCGGTATGTTCCCGCCGTTGGTAAGCGAGAAACCATGAACATAGCGTTCGCCTACACCGGCGATTCATCTCTGGGTTCGCCCTTTGATGCGGCCCTGATGCAGGGTATGAGCCAACGCATGGATCAGTTTGGTTTTGACCTGCTGATTCTGGACGTGCGGCGCGCGGTTTTACCGCATGAATCTTTCTCCCAAATGTGCATCCGTAAAGGAATTCGTGGAGCCGTTTTGCGCACCACCACCGAAACCCGGCGTACCTGCGAGGAAATTGCGGCGGAAGGTTTCCCGGCGGTGGTGGTCGGCGACCGCTTTATTTCCGACAAAATAAATTTTATCGCCAGCGACAGCCAATCCACCAGTCGGGAGGCTGTTGCGCATCTGATTCAACTGGGACACCAGCGCATTGGTATTGCCATCAATGTCGTGGATGATTCTGATCATACCGACCGACTGAACGGCTATAAAGAAGCTTTGATTGCTGCGGGCATGGCCGTGGATGAAAAATATATTTATCGCATACCCGCCCATCGGGAAGGTGGGGTGCAATGGGCGCGTCGCCTGGCCACGCTCCCGGATCGTCCCACCGCGCTATACTGCACTGATCCCATGACCGCAGTGGGGGTACTGGGAGAAGTGCAGCAGATCGGCTGGAAAATTCCGGATGATTTATCCATCATCGGTTTTGATGATTCGGATCTCCGTTTCCTGACCTACCCGGCGCTGACCGCCGTGTGCCAGGATGCGCAGGAAATTGGCCGCGAGGCCTTTGAAGCCCTTAGCAGCCTGTTAAGTTGGCCCAGCAATGGCTCGGCGGAGCCGCTGATTCAGCGCGTGCTGCCTACCCAGTTGGAGCTTCACGGCACCACCGCAGCGCCCAACAAGGGTAAATAGACCGCCGTACGTGGCGCGAGGGTAGGTTTAACTCGGTGTAATGACGGCTTGTCTGCGACTGCTGGACCGAACCGGGGCAGCCCGCTGACGGTGCGCTTAGAGATTGTAGCGGGGATGCCCCTATGCCGACGTTAATGCAACCGACGGGAAGCCGAAAGTGGACTGCGGTACACGTTTAAGCTGCGGAACGGCAGGGTGCCGCCGAGATAAATTATTTTCTATGTTCCAACAGATTGGAGGAGATAGCCCATGGCGAAATCACTGAACTTTGCGAAACAAAAATCATCACCGCTGGCGCGCCGGTCCGCAGCTTATTCGCTGCTGATGGCTGCGGCGCTAAGTGTTTCCGCAGCTTCGGCCGGGGCATCCACAATTGCCGCGCCCGCGGTTGCGGCTCCGTCCGGTCTGCAATGGAATTCAACATTCAGTGACAACTTCAGCAGTGCTTCCTCCCTTAACGGCTGGACGTACGATCTGGGCAATAACAACGGCTGGGGCAATGGCGAATCGGAAACGTATACCAATTCATCTAATAATGTAAATGTATCAGGCGGTAATCTTAATATTCAGGCCGTTGGCACAGCCGGTGCCGGGGGCACGTCTTACACCTCCGGACGCATTACCACGCAAAGTCTTTTCAGCCAGACCTATGGTCTTTTTCAGTTCAGCGCCCAGTTGCCCGCCGGTGCAGGGCTTTGGCCGGCGATCTGGATGATGCCAACCAATTCAGTCTATGGCGGTTGGCCGCAATCCGGCGAAATCGACGTGATGGAATCGCAAGGCACCGGCACCAACCAAGTGCAGGGCAGCCTGCATTCCGGAAACAGTTATAACAGCCAGAACACGCAATATCAGGTTTATACGTTGCCAAATAACGGCTCTACAACCGCCTGGCACACCTATGATTTGCAATGGGAACCTCTGACCAACGGTGCCGGCGGCACACAGGTGCAGTTGAATTGGTATGTTGATGGGAATCTTTATGAAACCCAGACCGGCGGCTGGACCGTGCCGTCAACAGCACCGGCGGGAGATACCAACGCGCCATTTGATCAAAGCTTTTATATCATCATGAATCTCGCTGTGGGCGGCAGCTACACCGGTTATCAAACTCCCGGTGTGGGCACGTACGATATGAAGGTGGGTTATGTCAGCGCCTATCAGGCGGCCTTGCCGCAGGTGACCGCTGCGTCTGCAATTGACAACGCCACGAATTATCAGGCCAACTCCGCATTTAACGGCAATAATTCCGGATCGGGTTTCGGAAAATGGAATGTACAATTCAATTATTCCGGCCCCACCGGCGGCCAGGGTGGCGGCAACGGGTTCATCAGTAATAACAGCGGTATTCCCGTCGCTACGCCCGCATTTGATATTTATGTTTATCCCGGATCAGCGGGGGACACGGGCCTGAATGCCGACATTACCACAGCTACACGGTCATTTTCCGGCGGCCTGGCTGCGGGTCAATCCTTCACAACGGATCTGAATCTCAGCAATGGCCAGACCACCGCCGGTAACGGCAAGCCGGCAAACCCGGCCTCCGCTGATTCCAATATGGGCTGGCGGCTGCTGGATGCCTCCGGCAAGGTATTGTTTGCCATGACCGCCTTCGGCGGCGGATCGTCCTACTGGTCCACCGACTCCAGGGGCACAATTCAGCAGGCAGATATTCTGTACAACTTCAAAATTGATGACCTGTTCAAATTCACCTTGCTTAACACCGCCGGAGATTATTCACTTACCGCTTCAGGCAATACCAGCACGGGACAAGCCGTGATATTTGCCGGCCAAATAAACATGCTTTCCGGCGGCCCTACGCAAGTGCAATATTTTGATAACAATGGCGGCAACAACAGCGATGTGCAATGGAGCCAGATGTCCATCACCGGCAATCCAGTCCCGGAACCCACAGTTCTTGGATTCGCCGCCCTCGCCGCCGGAGGACTTGTTTTAGCTTCCCGGCGGCGGCGCGTGCCGTCCCCCGTCACAAGATAAGCGTACGCAGTTAAGTTGTGCGACAAGGATGCGTGCTTGAAGGAAAATCCACCCTGCGATTTCGATACCCGGTACGCAATCCGAAGCAGACAGTAAAAAAGACCGCGGATTACGCGGATCTCGCGGATAAACACCGGGCTTTCGAGGTTATTCGCTCTACTGCTCACCTGATCTATCGGGCCGATTTGCTCTACTTTCAACTCTCTAAATTCTGCTCTAATCGGGTCGCCCCCCGATTCCGTATCATACGACCGTATCATACGACCGTTGGACAACCGCTGAATCATACCTTATCATGAATATTAGCACCTTCACAATCGGCTGGGCCAGTATATTACACCATGAAATCAAAAATTGCCGCTTTACAAACCAGTGAACCTCTCTCTAC
>JAKAZF010000104.1 GCA_021826605.1 Planctomycetota bacterium
GTACGCCTTTGGAGAGGTACTCAAGCAGGCCCATAGTCTCAATCGCAGCATCCGAGAAGCCCTGCCATTTTATCTTACCTTGCTGGGATCCGCCCTTGCCGCCGGAATTTTGGTACTCATCCCCAACGCCCCCTTGGAATTTATTGTATTGATTGTCAATGTGATCGCAGTTCTCGCCATGCCGCCGGCGCTGTTATTTCTATTATTGTTGGTAAACGACAGGGAAGTCATGGGCGAATATGTCAATGGGAAGTGGCTTAACATCGCCGGAATCACCGTTACCGTGCTGCTGGTGCTCTGCGGCATCAGCTATGGCCTGACGAGCGTGTTTCCGCGTTTACTAAGCGGGATGTGACGAAAATGACTCAACCGACAGACGAAACTCATAAAATCAAAAGTCGCGAACTCGCCGCCAAACCCGAATTGGTCCGCACTCTGCTGGAAGAAGACCAGCTTGTAGCCTTTAAAAAGCGCAACCGTTTCCCACGTCGCAAACTTTCCTTCGGTTTGCAAATCCTCCTGTGGTTACTTCGTATTTATGTGGTGGTCATGTTGGGTATCGTCATCTGGCAGGTTGTAAAGGTGCTTAAATAATTCATGCCATGCTGCATCGCCGGGCATATTCCCGATTGCAGGGGCTTAAAGACCATAAATTCAGACCATGCGGATCAAAACATGGGCGGTACACTTGATAACGCGGTGATAAACCATAAACTTATGGGCAAGCACCAGTAGCTCAGTTGGCAGAGCAGCTGACTCTTAATCAGCGGGTCCTAGGTTCGAGCCCTAGCTGGTGCAATATAAAATACCAACGCGGCCGATGTATTTACGCGCGGACGAAATCAGCCGCCGTCCGGTGCCGTGTCGCCATGCGGTGTGGCGGCAAGAGTGAGCAATCTCAAATCGCCGCCATCCTTCTTGCCGACAGCGTGGCGACATGCTGTTCACAACCTTTTAATTCGACCGTCCTGCCCATCATGGAATTCCCCAATGGCAATGAGTATTAAATCCAGCATCATCCACGGGAGCGTAATGATAACGCCCATGCCCACCATGGTAAGGCACAGCATGATCAGACCACGAACCGCATGGCCTGCATAAAACTGGTGAATTCCAAACAACCCCAATAGCAAACACAGGCAAAATGTAAACAGGCGGCTCTTATCTGAGATGCCGTTTGACGGCGCGGTTTGACCATTGCTGAATTGCGGTGCAGAGTGAACGCCGGAATGCCAGCCATGATGCGAGGTGTAATAAACGCCCGTGCCCGGCAGCCCCACGGTCCGCCGTACACCGGTTCGCCCAACGGTAACGTGCGCCCCACGGAAGCCAGCCGATACACTCGCCCCGTGCTTGGAAAGGTTCAAGGTTAACCCTGGCGCTACCCTCACACGCCGAAAGAATCGAACATAACCCAATGCGTCCCTCGCTTTCTTTGATGCAATTCTAAACCGCTGTCCGGAAATGGCCAGTCATACCAGTCGATCAAATGCCTAAAACTGACCGGCAGAGTGAATGGCTGACCGGTCGGCAATTCCCATATTCCAATAGGCGGTTCCATCCGGTGTAAGCATTGCCGGGTGAACCATCAGGCAAACCAGGCATCGGGACTATCTCTCCTGTTCAGGCTGAACCAGTACAACATTATCACACATTCATTTTTGGGTCATCCAAACAGTGCGTTCGCAATAAAACGCTTCCCTCGATAAATATTCAGCCGGTGAATTGATTACCGCATACTGGTAGAGAAGCAGGGCCAAACGGATTAGCCTAAGTTTTCCTGCCGTAGGTATGAAACATAAATTAAGGCGATGCCCAATGAAAAACCGGCTGAGGTAGACCTCAGCCGGTTCAATAGGCATCACTCTTGGTTAATTCGATCGGCCCGCGTTGAGCCTTTATCCCATCGCCAAGTTTTTTATGCGCGTTTGCGTCGCGCAACCAGCAGCAACACCCCACCCATGCCCAGCAGACTTATGGCTGCCGGTTCGGGCGTGACTGTTCCGCTAAGATAAAATGGATTGTCTCCCGATTGCGCCGCGTACGTTGGCAACGGTGCAGTCAGGGTACCGCCACCATAGAAGAACTGGACAAGCCCTGATGTGCCCTTCGCGTCGAACTTGACATATAGGTTAGTAGCGCCAGATATTCCCGGTAGCGCGAAATCATTCACCTGCAGGTTCGAACTGGAGGTGGCCCCGCTGTTGGTATAAAAAGTTGTGAAATGGGTGCCATCGGTGCTGTACGACCCATCCATTATTGACGAACTGCCTGCAGCATTATTCAGGCCACCCGCAGTGATGGTGAAATTACTGCCGAAGGCGAGGCCGGGTGCCGTCTGAAAATGCCAAGTTAATGTGCCGGTTCCAATGTTGTTCGTGGACAGGACATTGTATGGCCCGACGCCGTAGTTGTAGCCTGCCGACCCTAAGAGAGATTCCTCCGAGGTTGGGTTAGCTGCGAGCGGAATTTCCTCCTGTCCGGTCTGTGCGCCGCCGTTTATCGACACACCCCAAGCTGCATCATACAGATAACTGTAGGTACCGGCCGTGCTGATGGTGGTGACTGTGTCCGCACGCAGTGCACCTGCAAAACCACAAACGGACACCGCTGCCGCAGCAGCAACGAGGATGGATGAAACTGATTTGGAAAACATGGAAAGGCCTCCAAAGAACGTCAGTCTTGGCAGGCGATCTTGCTCTCGCCCGGGGGGTGAACATCGCCCTCCCTCTTACATTACCAAGCCTATAACTCCACTAAGCTTATTATATGAACGCAGGCATGTCAACAAAAAAAAATAGAAATTATTTAGTGTCGATAGCCGGATGTTCCGATCGGTGAGATCGCCTATGCCCATAATTTAACACGGACAAACTACATTTCTATCGCTGGCCACGTTGCTTCGATCGGGAAACGACGGAATGTTCTCCCCGCGATACACTTCCCTCACTTGTGTCTGTTAAACCATGGCAACGAACGCGATACGGCGGTGAGGAATGTTCCCCGATGGCTGCCTCCACGCACCTCGATCGCATGGATGGAATCACTTCCCATGGCACGCTGGTAATGTGCGGCAAGTGTGCCGAGAGGCACCGGAATTGCCTCGTCATCCGATCCGTAATACATCCGTACCGGTGACTGAAACAGATATCGAATCGTCTGCGAACGCGCCAGCAGTTTGCCGTAGAGTGAATCGGCAAAATAAGCGGGGTTGGCATAGCGTTTTCGCAGGTAAGCCAGCAATGGCACCCGAGGCTGAACCAACGATTGAAAAATCCGGCTCAGTTGTGCTGCGCTCTGATATTGCCGGTCGTAAATGGCACGAAAACTTTTGTAATACTGCGGCTTTAAAACCGATTTAGCCAATCCGGGCCGGTCATCATAGTGTTGATATGAAAACAGTGTTAAGCCCAACAGCGTGTTCTCCCAGATCGCCTCATGCTGGCGGGGGTGATAAAGCCATGTGTTGAGTCCGGCAAAGGGATCATTGGGAGATGAGGCAGTAAACGTCGCGGTCACCCTGATACCCTGCGATTGAAGTTTAGCAAGAAATGCCGTTGTAACCAATCCACCTGCCGACCACCCGGCGAGAAATAATTTTGATTTTAATATGCCATTCTTTGCTAAAAATACTTTCGCCGCTTTGTACAAACCCAAGCAGGCCGCCTGTTCGGCCCCTTTAACTGTGTAGGCTTCCGGTAGTGGGGAATCGCCCATGCCAAGATAATCCGCTGCCTCGACCACGTAACCCTGCCCCGCATATTGGGCAACCATCAAGCGCGTTTCATAAGCGCCGGCATATTGGGAAAAACCAGAGGGGTTGGACCGGGAAAATGCGTACGATGGCACCTCATATTTGCCGTAAACCGTGCCATGCTGATAGCACACGACCGGCAGGGAATGTGCATCCACCACTATGGGGATAGCGATCAATCCCGATGCAAAAGTGGATTGGTTGTGCCATTCCGGCACGACGGTTTGATAACGCACACGGTAAATATTAACTGGATATTTGGCCTTAATAGCGGCCGGCCACCGATATGCTTTGGGGCGGCTATCCGCGGGCAGGAATTGCGCCCGGCCCTTTTTCAGTATGCCATCAAGCCGCGCTACGCTTATCCTCCCCAATAAGGTATAGGTGGCACTTTGGGCTTGGGCATGAAGCGTCATAAGCAGCACGGGCACCAGAAATAATATTCGTCGCATGCGATGATAACTCCTGCATAAAACGCGGATTTCCGCACCTGCAAAAAGCTGATGCGGAAGGTATGGGGTGGGGCAGAGTTTGTAAAGCATAGGCTTGCGTGTTTATGGCGGTTTGAGCTCCCCTTCGGAAAACGTGCCGCGCCATTCTCAGTTCGCGGCCCGGCACAAGTTGCGATTACGATAAATTTCAATTACGCTTTTAACTCGGGTGGTGTCGGTGACTGCCGAGGTTTCGGCCTTAAGTGCGTGTCGCCGGAGGATAGTCGTCATGTGTCGTCGCATCGGGGTTTATCAGCTCTCGGTAGTGTTGGCTTTATTGGCGTTTTCCATCCCAGCGTTTGGCAGAACGCCAAACGGCCGGCGCTTTGTCGGTACCACATGGAGTGGGTTTAACTCCCCTTATTTTGGCTCCCTTTTCAAACAGATAACGCCGGAAAATGCCGGCAAATGGGGCAGTGTTGAACCACGGCCGGGTGTCTTCCACTGGTGGGCCTTGGACAAAATGTACCGACTCGCCGCCCGACGCCATTTAATTGTCAAAGAGCATAATCTGATCTGGGGTGAGCAGCAGCCCATTTGGGTGAATCAGCATAACGCCAAAAGGGCGGTGGAAAAATGGTTTGCGGCTTTTGCACGCCGCTACGCCAGCCGCACTGTACTGATGGACGTGGTAAATGAACCGTTGCAGCACCCGCCGGCCTATCGGGCCGGCCTGCCGGGTGGAAACACGCGATGGGGCTGGGTTATCTGGTGCTACCGACTGGCGCGACGGGATTTTCCGCATACTAAACTTTTGTTGAATGATTACAACATCCTGAATTCACCGGCCAACGCCCGCACCTATGCGGCGCTGGCACGGCGGCTCAAAACATTTGGTGTCATTGATGGCGTGGGGTGCCAGGCCCACGGACTCGAGCACACGCCGCTTAATACCATTCGCCGCTGCCTGCGGATAGTTCAAAGCGCTGGCGTGCCGGTCTATATCAGCGAATTCGACCTGAATTGGAAAAGCAGCGCCCGACAACTGTCCCAGATGCGGGCGCAGTTTCCACTCTTCTGGAATGACCATCATGTGGCGGGTATCACCTTTTGGGATTTTCTCCAGGGTCACACATGGCTCCCCTATACCTATCTGATGTCATCCGATGGCAAGCCACGTCCAGCACTTAAATGGCTGGAACGTTTTCTCAAGTCAAAGCATTATTGGTCGGGTAATCTTTACCACCGGTAAAATGTATTAATTGTTATACGGAGTTATTGATGAATTTGCCGCTTAATCGTCGACGCTTTTTATTGGCCAGTGGAACGCTGGCCGCGACTGGCGCGCTATGGAAGCCGTCACTTGCCGGGGCTGACCGCGAGGCTGAGGTTGGTGCCGTGCTTGGGGCGATTCCCTCCGAAAGATTCTCCGAGGCACGACGTCTCGCGGCGGCGATTGTGGCCAAAATGACTCCGGCAGAGATGGCGGGGCAGTTGGGCAATACCGCGCCGGCGATCAAGCGGATTGGCCTGGCGGCGTATCAGTATTGGCACGAAGCGCTGCATGGCTTGCTGCGCGGCGGGCCGGTAACCTGCTTTCCCGTCCCACTGGGGATGGCGAATACCTGGAATCCAGATCTGCAGCATCGGGTTTATAGCGCCGTTTCGGATGAGGCGCGTGCTTACCATAACACCCATGGAACCAATTTAACCTTCTATTCGCCGCAAACGCTTAACACGGCCAAGGACCCCCGATGGGGCCGGGTGGATGAGACGCTGGGTGAAGATCCGCATCTGATTGGCGTAATGGCGGCGGCTACCGTGCGGGGCATGCAGGGCGATAACGACCAATATCTGAAGACCGCGTGCTGCGCGAAACATTTTATTTGTAATGAAACCGACGACGACCGCCACACCGTTTCTGAATCCGTCAATGATCGCAGCTTCTGGGAGTATTATCTACAGCCCTTCGATGCCGCTGTTAAAGCCGGAGTCGCTACCGTGATGGCGGCGTATAACGAGGTTAACGGCATTCCGTGTCCGGCGGACCGGACCATCCTCACGGATATTCTCCGCAGCCGTTGGGGATTTCGTGGTTACGTTACATCCGACTGCGATGCAGTGGCGGATATCTATCAAACGCACAAGTATGTTCCCACCGGTCTGCAGGCGGCGGCGTTGGCGGTGCAGGCAGGATGCGACCTGAATTGTGGCGACACTTATCCCAAATATTTAATGCGGGCAATGGAACTTAATCTCGTTACCCGCGAGCAGGTGGCGCGATCGGTCACCCGTCTTTTGACGATTCGCGCACTATTGGGCGAATTTGACCGCCCCGAAAATATTCCGTATCAGCAGATTAAATTCAGCGTGGTTGATTCGCCCACTCACCGCCAATTGGCGTTGGAGGCGGCGCGGCAGTCGATCGTTCTGCTTAAGAACGACCGTCAATTTCTTCCATTGAAGAAGGAGACAATTCGATCTGTGGCCGTGATCGGGCCTTTGGCAGCGCGTTGTCCGCTGGGTGGATATGCGGGTGGCCCATTTGTTCACATCTCGCCGTTGCAAGGGATCGCCTCTGCGCTAGGGGTTGAGCTACCGGCCAACCGCATTCCGGCGGTGGACTTTACCACCATTGACTGGAACTACAAATTCGCCAGCTGTGTTCTGCCTGATTCGACCTTGGGGTTGGCACAAAACGGCTTTTGGGTGGAACTGCCGGCGGCAGATTTCAGCGGCGTCAAAAGGATTAAAATTCGTGCATCGGCCATCCATGATGGTGGGGCGGTTGAGATACATTCCGGTTGGGCTGGTGGACCGCTGGTCTGTCGCATACCGGTGGCGGCAACGGGCGGCTGGAACCAATGGAAGGAATTTTCAGCCCCGGTGGTGCCAACTCAGGGATACCAGTCCATTTGCGTGGTATTTACGGGACCGGCGTCGTCGCATGATTTGCTGCACCTCGACTGGATTGAATTGGAACCAACGGCACCGATTTCCGGGCGGTCGGATGTCAAGATTACATCCGTTCTTGGATGTACGGTTTCCGGGCCCGCGGATAAACAATGGCTCGCCGAAGCGGAAAATGCGGCGCGTCATGCCGATGTAGCAGTGGTGGTGGTGGGTGATGACCAGACGGTGGATCATGAACAACTCGACCGCAAGGATATCGCTTTGCCGGGTGCGCAGCACCAACTTATCGAGGTGGTGAGCAGGGCCAATCCGCGCACGGTGGTTGTCATTACAAGTAATTGTCCGGTTGCCATACCGCACGAACAAGCCAACCATCGTGTTCCCGGCATTCTTTGTGCTTACGCGGCCGGGCAGGCGGGTGGGCAGGCCATTGCAGATGTCATGTTCGGCAACTACAACCCTGGGGGAAAACTGGCCGAGACATGGTATACGGGCTTGGAGCAGCTACCGCGCTTCCATGATTTTAATATTATGAATAATCGCACATACATGTATTTCACAGGCAAGCCTCTGTACCCATTTGGCTTCGGACTCAGTTACACAAATTTTCAAATATCGGCTTTAACGACCGATAAATCATACCTTGGTCGCGGGGGGCAGGTTTCCATCGATGTCGATGTAAAAAACATCGGCGATCGAACCGGTGATGAAGTGGTGCAGGTGTACATAGCTCCCCCTCCATCGCCTGTAAAACGACCCATCAAGCAGTTGGTGGCGTTTGAACGAGTGCAGAATCTGCGACCAGGAGAATCACGGCATGTGCGCCTTTCGCTTCCCTACAATGCCTGTGTCA
>JAKAZF010000105.1 GCA_021826605.1 Planctomycetota bacterium
GCTGACGATAATCATGGCGGTATCATCAAGGCCGGAAAGGGTGTTTTCCAGCCACGTCAGCATGGGAATATCCAGATGATTGGTTGGTTCATCCAGCAGCAGTAAATCGGCTCCTTCCAGCAACATGCGGGCAAGTTGAATGCGGGACTTTTGCCCACCGGAAAGATTGGCCACCGGTTTATCCATTTCCCCATCGGTAAATCCGAGCTGTTCCAGAACCATCTGAACCCGGCGTTGAATATCCCAGCCTTCCAGGTGCTGAAATTGATGTTGTAAATGATCGTAATGTTTCAGCGCCGCATCATGCTCCGGGCCGTCCGGATCGCGTGCAAGTTCCTCGGCCGCAAGTTGCAGTTGCTGTTCGATTTCCCGCACATGGGCAAAGACCAGTTCCACCTGCTGCCTGACGGTTTGAGTTACATCCAGGCGGGGTTGCTGCGCGGCGTAGCTCATGGTGGCGTCGCTGGCCAGTGTGGCCGTGCCATGATCAGGCTCCTCCACCCCCGCGATAATTTTTACCAGCGTGGATTTTCCGGCGCCATTGGGGCCTATGAGGCCAATGCGATCACCCGCCTGCACATCCATGGTGATGTTTTCCAATACATGACGTAAGCCATACGCCTTGCTGACATTCTTGACCGATAAAAGCGACATAATCCGGCGACCCTTTTTGCGCAAAACCAAAGACCATCCAAGATACCATAATTTGCCGCGGAATGCCCGTGTGTTTGGGCTTTTTTCTGGAAAAACACAATCTGCGGTTGAATGGTCTGTTGCATCGCCGCAACGGGGAGTTAAAGTAACATCATGAACTGTGCCAATAATCATTCCATCACCCCGGGCGTGCCGGTCCCTGCCGCTGAAAGTGCAAAATCGTTGCGGTTCCTGAAATCTCATCGGCTTTCCGGAAAAAAACCTATTGACACCGTATATAAAACCGGCCACCGCCGGCGGCACAAGCCTTTGATGGCCTGCGTGCTGCGGCGAACTGATTCCGGGCCGGCCCGTGTGGCCATATCCATCGCCAAAAAATGCGGTTCCGCCGTGGAAAGAAATTCCATCCGCCGCCGCGTGCGCGAGGCGTGGCGGCTCAAGCAGCATGAATTTCCGCCGGGTATTGATGTTCTTGTGGTGGTCCAGCCACACGGGCACCTGACGATGCAGGAATATCAGCATCGCCTTCTGGCAATGCTGCGTCATGGCGTTTAGGTGTGCACAGAAACAAAATGCTCCAGAAAGCCATATGGTGGCAAACTTCCAAATACGATTGATTTATCCGTTTTTACGCGATAGCAAATAAGAGCCTGTTTGAAATGTCCGATGCGGGTTCATTGGCTTGGCAAATGGTTGGATGCAAGCACGCAGATCCGAAGCATATTCCGGAATATGTTGAGGATCCAGCACGCCGCAGACGGCCGTTTGCCGCCCCAAGGCGCTCCCGGCGGAGTTTTCCAAACAGGCTCTAAGTGCATTTTGCGCTGTACGCATATATTTCTGCGCTGTACGCAGTGGTGTGGGCCATTCAAGTTCTATAGAGTAGATCAGTAACAATTAACTGGTTCCGCCTGATTGTGTCCGATGGCTGGCGGAGCGAGCGTTTCTGAACATTCGATTGAACGTGCAAGTTGCAGCGATACTGGGAGTGTTTCCCGGTGGTTGTACCTTGCGTAGTTTCTGTTTTTCTCTGGAAGGAGAATGGTTATGTTTCTGCGATCTTCAATTTTCTCACGGATCCCGCTGGCCGGACCGATGGCTGGCGCGGCGGCGCTGGCCTGCGTTGGGCTGATGTCCGGTGCTGCTCGTGCCACTGCAATTCCCAGCAGCGTGGTAATTGACAATTTCAGCCAAGATGCCGTCGGCGCTGCACCGTCCGAAATCGGGGGATGGGCGTCTCAGGCGTTTAGTGTAGTAAACTCGGGAACGGCCGACGGAAATATGCTGCAGATCACAACCAGCAGTCAATATTATGGCGTGTTTCAGATTCAGACGGCAGCGACTACTCCGCAGAATTGGAACAGCTACCAGGACATTACGCTTGATGGCCTGTTCCCCAATACGACCACACCGCCCGCTTACCCCGGTACGTCTGTTGAGGTTGCAGGTGTTGGCTATCAGGGTGCCAGCCAAACGCAGACGGTGGCAAGCCTTGCTACGGCCATTTATCCAGCCGTGCCATCTTCCAATGCGTCGACAACGCTCGTACCCGTCACCATCCCGATTTCACAGGTGGCGCCGGCCGTTTTGCCGGGTGGCTGGTTTCAGGTGCTGCTTAACATCTACCCTAGTTATGACAGCGGAACTTCGGCCCCATGGACCTTCGATGTTGGTAATATCCAGTTTGCCAACCCGGTCACCTCCGTTCCCGAACCGGCATCCATTGGCTTGCTGGCCATTGGTGGATTGGGCCTGCTATTGCTTGGACGGCGACGTAAATCGGCCTGAGTGCAACAGCATCGTGTACCCCGCTACGGTTGGGGTTGCGTGACGGTATCTCCTGATGCGATATCGGCGGGACTCGCTGGGTTGGCCCGCCGATATTTTGCGCCAACCGTAAAAATTTTTGCGCTGTACGCAGTGGTGAAATGTTTGCAAAGCCGTAAACTTATGGGTTGGCGGTGCGGCAAAAGTGTTCCTGAAAATATATGCCGCTCGGCATTGCAACGTTTTCCGCAGGTGGAAAAATGGGTGAAGCCGATAATCTTCGCGGGATGCGGGCAGATCTGCACGTTATGTTAACGCCAGCGCTCCTCGCCATTACCGCTCTGAAGAGAAAACATTCTTATCTGCGGCAATATGTGCCGATTGAAGTTTAAGGATTGTCTCGCAGCGGTTTCGAATGTGATTGTAAATGGTGTGCGATATGAAGTTCAGACATGGAGCATGGCTTTGGCGGCCTGATGTGATTCCCTCAGTGGTCAGGCGGTTGTATCGCTACCGTATTGAAAAAAACGCTGTTCGACTTTGGACGCTGGATCATAACGGTACGGACGGGGCAGACCGGTTTGAGGGAACGGTTCTGGAATGGCGAATCTCTTCCCCCATGCCGGACGTTCTGCGTGTGCAACTGCGCCATCATCAGCCTGCCGATGCGGTTCCCGCGGGATTTGATCTGGATTATCAGGCGGTAAGTTCCAGTTGGAAGGTTGATGATCATGGCGCATGCATTTACCTGACTACGGGAAATCTTGGCGTTACCATTAATAAAAACGACTGGCAAATGAGCTTTCTGGATTCAAATGGCTGCATCATTACGCAAGCCGGAAGAGAGAGCGTCGGTTACATGCGGGTAAAGTCCGCGGGGGCGTTTATGATGCAGCGCCTGACGATGGCGGTGGGGGAGTGCATTTATGGTCTAGGTGAGCGCTTCGGGCCGCTGGTGAAAAATGGCCAGAATGTCGTCATTTGGAATGAGGATGGCGGAACCGCCAGTGATCTGGCATATAAAAATATTCCCTTTTATCTTTCCAGCCGCGGATACGGTGTGCTGGTGAATTCACCGGGCAAGGTGGATTTTGAAATCGGCACCGAGCGCGTTTCACAGATGCAATTCAGCGTCGCGGGAGAGGAACTCGACTATTACCTGTTTTACGGCCCGGATCTCAAGGAGGTTCTGAATAAATACACGCTGATCAGCGGGCGGCCGGCGGTTCCACCGGCCTGGTCGTTCGGCCTGTGGCTCAGCACCTCTTTTACCACGCAATATGATGAAAAAACGGTGATGGAATTTGTGGACGCCATGGCCAGCCGTGGCATTCCATTAAGTGTCTTTCATTTTGACTGCTTCTGGATGAAAGAACGCCAATGGTGTGATTTCCAGTGGGATCGTGAGGCGTTTCCTGATCCGGAAGGGATGCTCAGGCGTCTGAAGGACAAAGGGTTGAAAATATGTGTATGGATTAATCCCTACATTTCGCAACTCTCGCCATTGTTCTCTGAAGGAAGGGACAACCATTATTTCATCCGGCGGCAGGACGGTTCTGTCTTTCAGCGCGATGCCTGGCAACCGGGAATGGCACTGGTGGATTTCACCAATCCGATGGCGCGCCAGTGGTACTGCGGCAGGTTGCGGCAACTGCTGGACATGGGCGTCGACGCATTCAAGACCGATTTCGGTGAATTTATTCCCGTGGATGATGTGCGGTATTTTGACGGTTCTGATCCGCATCGCATGCACAACTACTATAGCTATCTCTATAACAAATGCGTGTTTGAACTGCTTGAAGCGCATCATGGCAAAGGCAATGCTCTGGTGTTTGGACGCTCCGGTACGACGGGAATTCAGAAATTTCCCGTTTCCTGGGGGGGCGATTGTGAAGCCACGTATGAATCCATGGCCGAAGATTTACGGGGCGGCTTAAGTTTCTGCATGTCCGGACCGGCATTCTGGAGTCATGATATCGGCGGCTTTACCGGCAAAGCCGATGCGGGACTGTATAAGCGCTGGATCGCGTTTGGGCTTTTATCCACCCACAGCCGCCTGCACGGATCGGAATCGTACCGTGTGCCTTGGCTGTTTGATGACGAATCAGTCGATGTTATGCGGCATTTCACAACATTGAAAAATCGCCTTTTCCCCTACCTGTTTTCCGCCGCTCAGGACGCGGCGCAGAATGGCTGGCCGGTATTACGGGCAATGGTATTGGAATATCCGGACGATCCAGCCTGCCGGTATTTGGACCGGCAGTATATGCTCGGCTCGTCCATATTGGTCTCACCGGTATTCCGTGCCGATTCAGTGGCGGAATATTATCTGCCAAATGGTTTATGGACAGACTTATTAACCAACCGTGTAGTGGAAGGTGGCGGTTGGCGACGGGAAAAAATGGACTTTATGAATCTGCCGCTGTTTGTAAAAAGCAATTCAATTATTCCCGTGTCCGCCGAAACGCAACGACCGCATTGGTCATTGGCGGAACCATTAACGCTGGATGTTTTCGATCTGGACCTGGAAGCTGAAGTTAATGTACGTGTTGCGGCAGCCAATGGAGAGCAGGCGGTATTCCATGTTCGGTGCCGGGCCGGCGAGATTGTATTCAAATCTGATGGCAAGCCGAAACATGTCAGTGTTATTCTGCGACATTGCCGCTCCGTTGCCGGTCTGATTAACGCTCGGGAATCAAGGGAAATATCGGAAGGATGGCACATGGAGTGGCAGAATCTCAGCGAGCCGTTGATTGTGACCTTGTCCGAATCGCCTCGATTCGCCGGGCACGGGAGATCATCTGATCGATCAGGTGCTGTTGCGCCCCTGCAGCAAGGCCATGGCCGCAACGGCGATAAATAAGAAGTAGTGGTGTTGATCAGCCTTTGCTGATTGCATTGAATAATCGTTCTAAATTCCTTTAAAACTGTTAACAGGATTGCATTGAGATGAAGTCAAAATATGTATCGGAACGACCCATGGCAAGGCTTTTTTCCCGGCGGCAAGTCCTGACCGCGGCCACGGCAATTGCAGCGCTGAAGGCGTCGGGTGTTGGCGGCAACGCCTCAAATGCGGCGGCACAGGCGATGGGAAGTCCGGGTTTCCGGAATCCATCGAGTTATCGCTGGAAAAATGTCGCCATCCACGGAGGCGGGTTTGTTGTGGGTATTATCCCGCACCCGACTGTGCGCGGACTGATTTATGCCCGTACCGATGTCGGCGGTGCCTATCGGCTTGATCCCGGCAGCAATCGTTGGCAGCCCATCACGGATTGGATCGGTGGGCCGGACTCGAATCTTTCCGGTATTGAAAGTATAGCTCTTGACCCGACGGATAAAAACCGTGTTTACATTGCCGCAGGGATGTACAGTCAGCGTTGGGCACCCAATGGAGCTATTTTGCGATCTCTCGATCAGGGCCGGACCTGGCAGAAAACCAGTCTGCCGATCAAGCTTGGTGGCAACGAAGCGGGACGATTTAATGGTGAGCGCCTCGCCGTGGATCCCAATGAGCCTTCGATACTTTATTTTGGTTCACGGCATAACGGGCTGTGGAAAACAGTTGACCACGGCCAGTCGTGGCATCGGGTTGAAGGCTTTCCCGTGCCGCGACATACCGCTGGAGTCGGGACGGTTTTTGTCATCTATGACATCCATAGTGGCAAGCGCGGGCAGAGCACGGCTGTTATGTATGTCGGCGTTTCCACACCGCACGGTGGGATCTATCGCAGTATCGATGCCGGAGCCACCTGGCACAAGCTTCCAGGCCAACCGCTTGGGCTGCGTCCCAACCATGCGGCGCTGGCGGCGGATGGTTCACTTTACGTCAGTTATGGCAAGCAGGCCGGCCCCAATTCCATGACCGATGGAGCGGTCTGGAAATGTAACACCCGCAATTGTCAGTGGACCGACATTACACCGCTGTCGCCTGAAAAAGATCATCGCAGTTTTGGTTACGGTACGGTCGCCATTGATGTCCAATATCCCGGCACCGTCATGGCCGGAACCTTCTGCCGGTGGAACGGCGGCGATATTATTTTTCGCTCAACAAATGGCGGAAAAAGCTGGATTCCTATCAGTCCCAACCATGGCGGTATCTGGTCGGTGGAATCGGCTCCATGGTTGAATTTTCATTCACCGCATCCGATGGTCACGAACTGGATTGGAAGTCTGCAGATTGATCCTCACAACTCCCAGCGCGTTTTGTACACCACCGGCTGGGGCATTTTTGAAAGCACGGACGTTATGGCGGCGGACTCCGGATCGCCGACGCATTGGCGATTCTATTGCGACGGCGTTGAGGAAACAGTCGTTCTGGATTTAATCAGTCCGCCGGCCGGGGCGCATTTGCTGAGTTCTCTGGGGGATATTGGTGGGTTCAAGCACGATAATTTACGGATATCACCTCCGGACGGCATGTTAAATCCCAATTATGGCAACAACACCAGCATTGATTTTGCCGAGCATGATCCATCATTTATGGTGCGCGTGTTTGGCGGCCGGCCCGTGAATGCGGCGTACTCTACGGACGGCGGTACAAGCTGGATCCCCTTCAAGAACGCTCCGAGCGGTGCCATGTACGGCAGAATTGCGGTTTCAACGGATGCCAAAGCCATTGTCTGGACCGCCGGGTCGGGGCCTTGGAACGGCCCTGACCGGATCGCACATGTCACACATGATCGCGGTGAATCCTGGAAAGCTTGCCGTGGGCTGCAGGCAAGCTGGCAGGTGATTTCCGATCGCGTTGATCCGCGGAAGTTTTATGCGTTTAGTCCGCGGGAGGGCCGCGTTTATATAAGTTCAGATGCCGGCGTATCGTTTCATCGCATGGGCCGAATGTTCCCGCGCGGCAATGCGGCGTTGCGCAGTGTTCCCGGACAATCCGGCGATTTATGGCTGGCTTCCGCGCATGGTTTGTATTTTCACAGCGCTTCTGCTGTGACCGCTGTGCGCGTTGCCGGCATTGATTCAGCCCATCACATCGGTTTTGGCCGGGCCGCGCCGGCGATGAATTATCCCGCCATTTTCATAGTGGGCCGGCTGAACGGTATTTATGGCTTTTTCCGTTCCGATGATGCGGGCAGCACTTGGGTGCGCATCAACGATTATCAGCACCAGTTTTTCACCATTAATGCCATTACGGGCGATCCCCGTATTTATGGCCGCGTATATCTGGGCACCAGTGGCCGGGGAATTATTTTTGGTGATAAAGTGTAAAGAACGCTTTCCAGGAAAATAATTGGCCCGCTGATTTATTGGCCGGATGCCGAACATCCCGCAACCGTTTCACCTTTGAAAAATCTGCAAACCGCGTTTGAGGCTGTTCCGAATAACCCGGTTTGCGCGTTTGCCCACAGACGTCGATTTGGATGATGGATGGTGTCTTAGCCGCCCCCGGCTGATCCTGCAATAGATTTGGCTGAAAGTACAACCCCAATCGCTTTCAATGTGCGTTATTAATCGTAGTATGTTCATTGACGCAGCGGACCAATGTTTTATTTTCAGGAGTCTGATCT
>JAKAZF010000106.1 GCA_021826605.1 Planctomycetota bacterium
GTCCCGCGATGAAAAAATTTATTCTCTCACGGCTGCTGCAATCCGTGCTCGTTGTCTGGCTCGTATACACCGTCACATTTTGGCTCCTGATGGCCACGCCGGGAGATCCGTTTATCGGCAGGAAACAGCCTCCCCCGGCGGTATTGGCGGCCCTGCGGCGGCGATATGACCTCAATCAGGGAGATTTTCACGCGTATCTGGCGTATGCCTGGCAGATTATCGCACACGGTAACCTGGGGCCGACCATCAGTTATGCCAACTGGACGGTACTGGATGTCATTCGCAACAGTCTGCCGGTTTCGGTGGCATTGGGATCTCTGGCGTTACTGATTGCACTTTGGCTGGGGGTGGCCGCGGGGTTGCTTGGAGCGATCTATCGGGGACGCTGGCCGGATATTGTATTGACCGTTGGCACGCTGCTGGGAATCAGCTTGCCGACATTTGTGATCGGATCTGGCCTGCTGATGGCATTTGCGTTGGAAACAGCCCTGTTACCATCCGGTGGATGGGGTACGATAAGACAATTAATCCTGCCCGCCTTTACACTGGCGGTTTTGTTTCTGGCTTATCTGGCAAGACTATCCCGGGCCAGTACGCTTGATGTTATTTCATCCGACTTTGTGCGTACCGCACGCGCCAAGGGACTGCCTCCAATGAAAGTAATCGCCGGGCACGTACTGCCGAATGCTTCCATTGCGGTACTGGCATTCTTAGGGCCTGCCACCGCCAGTATTCTAACCGGCTCATTTATTGTGGAGAAAATATTCGCCATCCCCGGTCTGGGAGACGTTTTCGTCAATGCCTGTCTCGACAAGGACATCCCTCTGGTATTGGGAATTGTGCTTGTTTATACCGTGCTGCTGGTTCTTATGAATCTGCTGGCGGATATTGCCTGCGCACTGGCTGATCCGCGTATACGGCTTTAGCGCTATTTGCTCCGATGCGCGCTGTGCCAGAATTCGTGCTGTGCCGAAGCACCGGAGCATTCAGAACTCCCCGGAAGCACGTCGCGTTTGAACAGCTCGAAATTGTGTTACGCAAGCAGCCCACCCAACGCCAAAGAGACCAGTCAAAATTCCGAACCTATTTTTTTCGCGATGTCCGATTGGGCTTTTTGCGAGCCATTGCTTTTTGCGGATCGGGCTTATCCGCATCGGTCTGGTCTTGTTTGGTAATGGTCCACTGCGCCAGGTAATCCGGATTTGTAACAATTTCGCCGGTTGATCGTAATCGATAATTGCCAGGCATTGCCTGCTTGAGCACGGACGTGTCAGGGGGTAACGAGCACTGATCTTTGCCGTTCGGTAAACGAATAAAGATTCCTTTTGCGGTAATTCGCGAAATAACACCGTGGTATTGCAATTGACGCAGCAATTGGCCCTTGCGATCAAGGTACGTCAGGCCAACGAGAATGCTTTTGCCGACAAATTCATTATCGCTCTGCATAACTGCGCTACCCCAAAGCGTGGTGCTTGCTGGGCAATACCCCTCTTACTGGCTTCGTCGATATCGGTGCACGGGCAAGATAAACGCAGTGAGCTGGATCGGCGGCACGCTGTCTTTTGCCTGCCGGTGCGAAGCTCTGTATTCACCGTACCGGCAAACTGGTGAACGGCCCAAAGAGAAAGATCAATGCGTAAAATGCCAAATTCGCTACCAGTACCAGAATACTCAACGTCATTGCGGCTTTGACCTTCGGGGAAATGCCCACGGCAATGCCCGCTATGGTGCAGCCGAGAATATGCAACTCCAGATCCAGCGCTCCGGCGAATCCGTATTCGGCGATAGGGGCGTGTGGAAGGTAATTAAAATGCACAATCCAATTAACAATCAGACAAGCTATACCGCCAGCCAGTACAATCAGCCAAGCCAGGGTGTGAACGGGCCCGACTGCCTGATTGTTTTCATGGCAGGGAACGAACGATGCGGGATCAAGGGTTAATATTTCCTGACTCATATTGAGGCTTCCTTTATCAAACGTTGAGATTTTAGTGTGAACCGGGCTTGGCGGGCAAGCGATGAGTGAAAAAAATACTGAAAACGTAAATCCAAGCACCGTTTCAGGGGTGCTGACAGCTCTTTTGCGTCTGGCCTTTCCTACTATTGCCGGAACCATCAGCTATACGCTTATGCAGTTTATGGACGGCTGGATGCTATCCATTGTGGACCGTGAGAATCATGCGCATGGTGTAAATCTTGCGGCGGCTTTTAATGGCGGAATCAGCGTATGGGTACTGGTGTCCGCCTGTGTCGGCGTGGCGGGAGTTATCAATACGCTTTCGGCGCAATCGCTGGGGCGGCAGCAAGTCGATGCTCCAGCACTGTTTGCATGGCAAGGTTTGTGGCTGGCGATTGGATCGGCACTGATTTTTGTTCCGCTGATTCCGCTGGTTCCCTGGGCGTTTAAACTGTTAGGCCACCACGGATCTCTGCTGCATCTGGAAACGCTTTTTGCGCAGATCATGCTGGCCATTGCTCCCGTTAACTTTGCCAATTCCATATTGGGAAATTTCTTTCTGGGAGTGCACCGTCCAATTCATCAGTTTACCGCTGGTTTTGCGGGCAATGTGGTTAATCTGATTTTGGATTGGATATTGATTTTCGGTCACCTTGGCGCGCCAAGGCTGGAATTGCTTGGCGCTGCCTGGGCAACGAGTATTGCTTCCGGTGTATCGCTGGGAATTTTGTTGAGTATTTTTTTCGCGCAATCGTATCGCATCCGGTTTCATACCGCGCGGGCGTGGCCCTTGGACTGCACCAAATTGTGGCAGGTATTGCGTATCGGACTGCCTGCGGCACTGCAATCATCAAGTGATATTCTCTGCTGGACCATTTTTTCTCTGGCGTGGGTGGATCATTTCGGCTCCGCCGCAGCCGAGGCACAAAGTGCCGTAATGCGCTACTTGAGTTTGTCCTTTATGCCGGCGGTTGGAATGAGTATGGCCGCCTGCGCTTTGGTGGGCCGGCGAATTGGCCAGCATGACATACCCGGTGCCAAATCCGCTGCCCGCTGGGCGGTGGTTATCAGCATGATATATATGGGTGTTTGCGGACTGATCTTTTTATTTTTTCGCGGAGCGTTGGCCAGTTTCATGCTCGGACCGCCCGCCCAACGGATTATTGCTGAAAGGCTGCTGATATTTTCCGCGATTTTTCAGATATTCGATGGCATGAATATTGTGTATCTTGGTGCCTTGCGCGGGGCTGGGGACACGCTGGTGCCAACGCTTTATACCACCGCTCTGGCATGGGGACTTTGCGTGGTTGGTGGGGGACTGGTCATGTATGTTGAGCCGTCGTGGGGGGCGTCCGGGCCTTGGACCATGGCGACACTTTATGTGTGTATTTCGGGCATTTGGAGTTTTTTGCGGTGGAATAGCCTGGCGTGGCAAAAATTGAATGTTCTGGGGGTGAAATTAATCCAACCGTAACGATCGAAGCACAGCTCCGGCAGATGTGTGATCCATCGATTCATCGCATGGTGTTGGATCGATCGCCAGACAATGCCCTGTATTGGCCGCTTTAATTATGCGAATATACCGGTAGCTGGTCGTCGTGACTCGCGGCTGTTAAACCATGACAAAGGCGGGCCGCAACGGATCGCTCGTAAAGCGGGTTAATCGTCATACGCTGGATTGCCGAGTCGTAACTTTGCAGACCCGCCGCTTGCCGATCTGCAGGATCGGTGCATGGCTCACGGATACCTGTATTCTTGGGTCCACGACCTTATTACCGTCAAAACTTACCGCGCCGCTTTCCACCAATCGCCGGGCTTCACTCGTGGATGGAGCAAAACCGACCGCCTTGATCAACGTCAGCAGGCCGAGTTGTCCATTCGTGAGCAGGGCAGGGTCAATTTCCTGCACGCCAATTTCCTGCGGTAGCTGTCCCTCGGAAAATCGGCGACGGAAATCGTCGGCGGCGGCCTGGGCATCGAACGCGTTGTGAAATTGTTCCACGATCAAGCGTGCCAGATACTCTTTGGCCTGACGGGGGTGGGTTTGGTTACCATCGACTAACTTGGCAATTTCCTGTGGCGATAAAGCTGTACAAAGTTCAAACCACTGCTTCATCAGGGAATCCGGAATGCTCATGACTTTTCCAAACTGCTCCTGCGGTGATTCTGAAACCCCAACATAATTCCCCAGAGATTTCCCCATTTTCTGCACGCCATCCGTACCGCAGAGAATGGGCATTATCACGACAATTTGCGGATGCTGCCCCTGAGCAGCCTGCAAATCCCGGCCAACAAGATTATTAAATGTCTGATCCGTTCCGCCAAGTTCCACGTCGGCCTGAATCATCACCGAGTCCCATCCCTGCATCAATGGATACATAAACTCATGAATATAAATAGCCTCACCGGCCTTGTATCGTTCGTTGAACGTGTCTCGCTCCAGCATGCGTGCCACGGTCATCTGTTGCGCCAGCCGCAAAGCGTCTGCGAAGTTCATCGCTGATAACCACTCGCTGTTCCGGCGAATTTCCAGCTTTTCAGCACTGGTATCCAGAATTTTCCCAGCTTGCGCAAAATACGTTTTTGCATTTTCCTCCACCTGCTGTGCGGAAAGCACCGGCCGAGTTTTCTTTTTGCCCGTTGGGTCGCCGATCATGGCGGTAAAGTCTCCAATAATCAGTACCGCGCGGTGCCCCAAATCCTGAAATTGCCGCAATTTACGCAACACCACCGCATGACCAAGATGTAAATCCGGAGCTGTGGGGTCCATACCGAGTTTAATGCGCAGTTGCCGGCGGTCTTTTGCCGCTTGCACCAGCCGATTCTTTAATTCCGCTTCGGAATAAAGATGATCAACGCCCTTGAGGAGCTTTTCCATTGCATCGGTAAGATTGTCATTGGCCGAACCAGTCATTTAAGTAGCTCCAAAAGTAATCTGTTCTTCCGCTTCGTCGAAACGATAATGTTCTTCATAAGTATTGCCCGCAATCACCAGGATCATGGCATCTTGAATCGTGCACCGCTACGCTCTGTCCAAGATCAAAATTGGCTCTCAGCGGCACATACAAGCCTGACATCGAATATCCCCTCCGCCGCTCCTATCCGAAGTGCCGCCGCTGCCGTGCGGGCGCTATCCTGCAGATTTTTCGATATTTGGCCACCGTCCGCCGGGCCAGCGTCAGGCCCTTGGCTTTCAGCTTTTCAACAATTTCATCATCATTGAGCGGATTGAGCTTGTCTTCTTCCGCAATAACGTCCATGAGTTTGGCCTTAATGGCATCGAAACTCACGGTTTCTCCCGATGAATTTTCCATGCCGCCGCTGAAAAAAGCGCGCAATGGAAAAATACCGCGCGGCGTCTGCACATATTTATCGGCTACCGCTCGGCTGACCGTGGCAACATGAATGCCAAGTTGATCGGCCACACTGGTCATGGGAAGCGGCTTGAGAAATTCAGGGCCCATGTCAATAAAATCTTTTTGCGCATCGACCACCACACGCAATACCCTCATCAGGGTATTGCGGCGCTGTTCGATGGCCTCAATAAGCCAGCGGGCATTACGGATATTATTGGAAATAAAGTGGCGCGTGTTGCTATCCACGGATCGGGCGCGGGCCATGCGGCTGTACATGGAATTAATACATAACCGAGGTAAGCGGTCATCGGTCAGACGGATGCGATATTCGCCCGTGTGCTCATCCGGTTCAATGATCGCATCCGGCGCAACCACGGGAACCTGTCTGTCCACCAGTAACCGGCCCGGCCGCGGGTGCAGATGACGGGCCATGAACGATTTCGCTTCGTTGATCTGCTCAAGCGACCAGCCACTTTTCGCCGCGATATGCGGCAGGCGGTTGAGTTCCAGATCTTCCAGATACCGGCTGATTAAAGTCCGGGCTGCCGAGAGGTCCAGGCCCTGATCGCGACTGATGGCATCAATCTGCAACAGCAGTGATTCCTTCAAGTCCCGTGCGCATACACCCGCGGGTTCCAGTCGCTGTTGAAGTATCGGCAGTGCCTTTTCCAGGTCCTCCCGGCGCACGCCGTTCGGCAACTCGCGGCAAATGGTATCCAGACTGTCGCGCAGAAAACCGTCTTCATCCACCCAATCAATTAAAACCGACCCGCCGCGATGAATCGCCGGGGCGATGTCGTCAATCATGTTCCATTGCTGGTGCAGTTCTTCCTGCAATGAAGCACCGCGTGCGACGGTATTGGCCATTGCCTCCATTTTCGGATCACGATCGCCGGCCTTGGCGGAAGAAAGGCGCTGGCCGGGAATGTAATCCTCAAAGCCGTCGCGACTCGGTTCTCCGTCAGTTGTCGCGCTCGAAGGCGATGTTTCCGTCCCGGTCGGCGCGGAAGCTTCCGGCGGTATCCCGGCGACGGGGGTAAGATCCGGGCCTTGATCCAACGTGGATTCCTCTCGCTCAAGGACCGGATTGGCTGCAAGTTCCTGATCAATGCGTTCTTCCAATGCCATGGTCGCTAATTGCAGTATTTCCATGGACTGAATCATCCGTGGAGCCAGCTTCATTCGCTGCTCCATTCGCATGTGTTGAGAGGAATCTAAACGCATTAAACCTACCTGTTCAATCGGCGAAATCCTTTCGCCGCACCATACCAGACCGCATTATAACGCATATTCTGCCGAAGGGCGGAGTATCTGACGCCGATTTGATCCGTGCGGGTGTTTTTTCCCAACATGGATATTTCCCGCCATTTTCGACATGCTGCCGCAGTGAAATGGTATCCGATAAAAAACGGTTTCTATGATCAGCCTTGTTCTGATGCGCAATTTGCCAGCGTTTGGTGGCATCGGTTAGTATTTTCGAGCAACGTAATGGGTTTGCGTTGATTGTGCGCGGCGTTTTCCCGCTTCTGTACTGGACTGGGGTAGATCATGCTGGAATACCGGGTTGGAATTGGATATGACCTGCATCGGACGCAAGCGGGCAGGCCACTGGTTTTGGGAAATATAACCATTCCGCATGCGTTCGGGCTGATCGGGCACTCGGATGCGGATGTGGTTATTCACGCTCTGATTGATGCCATTACCGGGGCGGCGGGTTTGCCGGATGTTGGGCAGTTATTTCCAAATTCTGATCCGCAATATCACGGTATTGATTCGGCTCGTCTGCTGGAACACACCATGGTCGAACTGAAAAAAACACGTTGGACGATCAACAATGTTGATGTGGTGATTATCGCACAAAGTCCCAAAATTTCGCCGCATAAACCGGCCATGCAGCGCCGAGTCTCGGAGTTATTGCAGGTGGCGGCGGAATTCGTCAATATCAAAGGGAAGACCAACGAAACCGTGGATGCAACAGGGCGGGAACAGGCCATTGCGTGCCACTGCGTCGCCCTGTTAAAGCGCGAGGCGTAGAAGCGGTGCATCAAGCACATTTTCAGGCGGGCGCGGGGGACAACCGCACATTGGAGTCTTCATGCGGATATTAGGTATTGATCCGGGATTGCATCTCACCGGTTATGCGGTGGTGGAGGCCAAACGATTTCAGCCTGCGCTGAAAGAAGCGGGGGTTATTCGGTTGAACCCGCGAATGGACGCCTCCCGCCGTCTGGTCGAACTGCATCAGCAGGTCGCCGATTTATTGAAAGAATTTGCGATTGATCAAATGGGCGTTGAGCAACTGTATGCACATTATAAGCATCCACGAACGGCCATTCTCATGGGACACGCACGAGGTGTGATTCTGCTGGCCGCCTCGCAGGCCGATGTGCCCATTACTCATTTACCCAGCACACTGGTGAAGAAAATGATCACCGGCAATGGCCATGCCGGTAAGGCCCAGATTCAGAAATCGGTCATGATGCTGTGCCATTTGCCAAAACCGCCAACGCCGGCGGACACGGCAGATGCTATTGCCATTGCATGGGTTCTGGCGAACCGGCTTACGCGGATCGGTCCCTAAAAATTGCCATGGTCGATAGGAGCGGA
>JAKAZF010000107.1 GCA_021826605.1 Planctomycetota bacterium
CAGCGCCATCCCCTCCTGCGTCCAAATGTGCAAAGTTTCGCGTGGAACACCATATCTTTTAGCGCAATCGTCTAATCTAATTTTCAAAAGCATTTGGACATTGCGATGATTGGAGAGTTCGTTACTCTGGAGTAAGCACCTGTAAGTAGCGACCAAGCTCGGTGGCCGACGGTCCAGAATTGCGGAGAACTTCAGCCTTTCGGATGGCGCAAAACTGGGGTCGTTGGACGCATCGCGCATCAACCCCATAATCTTGCTGTCATCGAAAAAGCGCCAGTCGCCATTGCCTAGCATCAACTGGACATCGTTGGCACCGCACTTGACTACACCGCGCGTGATCAACGCCCGCAACGAATCCTTCAGCAGCCATTCAAAACCAGCAACAGTTTTGTGATAGGCAACCTGCTGGTAATCAAAATATCGGCATAGCAAGAAATGTTCAGCGGCTCGCAACGCCTTCGCCGTGAGACACACTCGCTTCTCTGAGTCAACCCTTATCTGGGTCAGAAGATAATCCAGATCGACGGAACCATATGGTAATCCCGTATGATGGGCTGTGCGCAACAGGTAATCGATCCGATCAGCATCCATATCAGAACTTACCAGATTGCTGAATTGGGGTGGCTTTTCCCGTAAAATAACCGAAGCGATATCCGTCTCGGGATCAAAATTCTGTTTTTTCAGGATACGGTTAATATCCTGGTCGTTAAGTAAAATTTGCTTTCCAACCTGCTCGTGTCGGTAATAGTCATCTGAGCCTACATTTGAGGCACCCTCGCCTTGGAGTTTCTCGTCCGCGAAATGCTCCTTCAGCGCGTCTTCCATAGCATGCGAAAATGGATAATGCCCAACATCATGCAAAAGCGCTGCGAGTCGATATTTCTGAATTTCATGCTCATTAAGCTCGCTTGTTGATACATGGTTATTCTGTACAAGCGACGAAAGAATTCTTCCGGCGATATGACACACGCCCAACGAGTGGGAAAAACGTGAATAGTCCGCGCCAGGAAACACCAAATTGGCCAGACCCAGTTGCTTGATACCGCGTAGCCGCTGAAATGCCGGGCAGCCGACCAATTCGAGTTCGATTTCACTCAAACCGATTGTGCCGTGTACCGGGTCAGAGATCTGTTTGGCATTAAAGGCCTCCATACCGCCCTACCCAAGCAATCCTGCGGATCGTAGTGATATTTTGCCTTGGTCAAAGAAGCCAACCAAGTGTTGTTTCTCTTTATCCAGCCTGTCTCTTGATTCCTCGTCGGTAAATTTGGAGACGGTCAATAGAAAGTGTATTGATGCCAGCAGTTCGAGCCAATCTTCCTGGCTAAGATCAATCCCCGGCGGAGGTTCGATCAGCGGTTGAAGCGAATCTAATTTATCTTTCAGGTCGGGCCGGAGGGCCTTGCCAACATGCCCCTTGTCATCTGCGTCCAGAGCCGAGGCAAGGCTGTAGTAGTCCCGCGTCAGGGCCGGGCTATACGGCCCCATCACATACCAACCAAATACATAAGAAAGGTTCACGCCTGCCGCCTGTGCGAGATATACCGCCTTTTGAATTCGCTTCCGATCATCAACTGCGGCGATGCTGTCGGAAACGCCGAGATTGTCGAGAACGAGCTTTAAAACTATTTGGGACGGTTCCATAGGATGAATACCCCCTATCCTTCCGGCCTTCCGGAATAACCCGCAACGGATGAGAGGATGGCCGAGGAATGTCGGCAATACCCTTCAACCACCTTGATCCACCACATATATTATAGGCTTTGGGCCGGAACGCAAATAGTACATTCTAAATACCACATGGTGGTGCCCCGGCGTGGGTGCGCGGCGCACGGTTAGCGGCCGACGGCTTGCGGCTGTTGCTCAGGCAACAACCCTCGGGCTTTCATCCAGGCCGCGCAATCGCGCGGCCATTGCACGGAGTCTGTCCCTTTTTTACCAAGCCCAAAACCATGACCGCCGTGCTTAAATTCAATGAGTTTTGCCGGTATGCCATTGCGTTTAAGCGCGGCGTAAAAGCGCTTTTCATTTTGATGGTTCACGGCATGATCATCGTGGGCATAAAACATGAAGGTCGGTGGGGTTAAAGCGGTGACATTCAATTCGCTGGAAAAGTATTCATCTGCATCCAGCGGAGCATGTTTTCCCAGGAAACTGGCGTGGGAAAGCGGATGCGTAATGCCGGGCATCATGGAAATGACCGGATAGCCGAGCACCAGAAAATCCGGGCGGGTGCTGAAGCGATTGAGTTTATTGGCGGCATCTGGATTTCCAGGCAGCCAATGCACGCCGGCGAGAGAGGCGACCGACCCACCCGCTGAAAAGCCCATCACGCCAACGCGCTGCGGATTAATGTGCCAGTGTTTGGCATTCGCGCGGACAATTTGTACCGCCCGGCGCACATCCTGCAATGGCCAGGGCACGCCGCTGGGCGGGAGTTTCCCATCCGGCAGGCGATATTTCAATACAAAGCAGCTTACGCCAAGTTTATTAAACCAGCGTGCCACGCGGTAGCCTTCCAGGCCAATGGCTTCTTCCACATACGCCCCACCGGGGCAAATGACCAGCGCACAACCATTGGCTTTCTTGGCGGGCGGAAGATAAACGCGCAATGTTGGCCAGCGGATCGGGCCACGGATATGACGCCCCCGGCCAACGGGGTAAAACGACAGGCTGATCCGCTGATTCTGCGGCACCTTTAAATGGGGCCAAACGGGCACAACCAGACGCTGCGCCGCGGAGGCGGTTACGGGTAAAAGCAACAGGATCAGCAGCAACGAGACATATCGGGTCATACGGCATTCCGTTCACGAAAGTGCGGAGTTCTGTAGAGTGAAAACGCAAATATTTATCGGGGAATAAAGTGCATCCGTTTCAACCAGCGGGCGCAGTCCATTGGCCATTGGGTGGAATCGGTCCCCTTTCTTCCCAGCCCAAAGCCGTGCCAGCCGAGCTTAAATTCAACGAGTGTTACCGGTACACCATTGCGTTTAAGCGCGGCATAAAAGCGTTTTTCGTTTTGATGGTTCACGGTTGTATCATCATGGGCATAAAACATAAACGTCGGTGGAGTTAAAGGCGTGACATTTAACTCGCTGGAGAAATATTCTTCCAGATCCAGCGGGGGATTTTTTCCCAGCAGACCATCCTGCGAACCGGGATGTGTAATGCCGGGCATCATGGAAATAACCGGATAGCCAAGCACCAGAAAATCCGGGCGGGTGCTGAAGCGATTGAGTTTATTGGCGGCATCCGGATTTCCAGGCAGCCAATGTACACCGGCCAGAGAGGCGACCGACCCCCCTGCTGAAAAGCCCATCACGCCAACGCGCTGCGGATTAATGTGCCATTGTTTGGCATGGGCGCGTACGATCTGCACCGCCCGGCGCACATCCTGCAAGGGCCAGGGCACACCGCTGGGCGGAATCCGGGCACCGGGCAGGCGATATTTCAGCACATAGCAGCTTACCCCCAGCTTATTAAACCATCGTGCCACGCGATAACCCTCCAGCGACATGGCCTCAATCCAGTAAGCTCCGCCGGGGCAGATGACAATGGCACAGCCGTTGGCGCGTTTTTGAGGCGCGGGAAAAAGTGTCATCGTTGGCCAGAGAATCGGGCCTGTTGCCACGTAACCAATGGAATGGTGTTTCACAATTTTAGTATGGCGTTGCGCTACCGGAACATTTAAGTGCGGCCACACGGGGATAACCCGCGGTGTTGCCGCCATGGTCGATCCAGTAAGCAACAAAACCGCCAGGGTCGTTGTGAGTTTCTTAATCATTCAGGCTTTCCTGTAAAAAGTATAAAAGCAACAGTTTTTCTTCTCTTTCGTAACGGGATTGAGTGTCATTCAGCGTTTTGCCGCGGGCAGGAAATGCATTTTGCGCAGCCAGCGTTCACATTCCTTCGGCCATTTGACGGTTCCTGTGCCGGGCCGGCCCAGGCCGAAACCGTGTCCACCGCGCTGGAACATGCGCAATTCCGCGGGAATGCCATTTCTTCTCAAAGCTTTGTAAAAGCGAATGCTGTTGGCGGTTGGCACCAGCGGGTCATCATGGGCAAAGCAGATAAAGGCAGGCGGGGTCAAGGAAGTAACATTTAATTCGCTGGAGAAATATTGTTCCACATCCAATGGCGGATGAAGCCCCAGAAGCGCGTTATGGGAACCGGGATGCGTAATGGCCGGCATCATGGAAATAACCGGGTAACACAGCACCATGAAATCCGGGCGGGTGCTGAAGCGATTGAGTTTATTGGCGGCATCCGGATTTCCGGGCAGCCAATGCACACCGGCCAGGGAGGCGACCGACCCCCCCGCCGAAAAACCCATCACGCCAACGCGATGCGGATTGATGTGCCATTGTTTGGCATGCGCGCGTACAATCTGTATCGCCCGGCGCACATCCTGCAACGGCCAGGGCACGCCGCTGGGCGGAAGTTTACCGTCCGGCAGGCGATAGCGCAAAATAAAGCAATTCACACCGATGCGATTAAACCATTTTGACGGTGCCACACCTTCCGGGGGAACCCACTCACTGACATAGCCGCCGCCCGGGCAGATAATAATCGCCGTGCCGCTGTTGTTATCGGCTGCCGCCGGGTAGCATGTCAATTCCGGCCAGCGCACCGGGGTCAGCAGTACACCGATGGCATTTTTCTTCGGGTGCCTCTGGCTTAAGGGAATATTCAACCGCGGCCAAACGGGGATAACCAGCGGCGTGGCCGCGGTGGTTGGCCGGCATAATAACATTGCCGGAAGCGCAATAATCAAAACAGCGAGGATTCTCTTAAGTGACGGCATGTAAAGCTCCGCGAAACACAATAAAGTAACCACATTCTTACACGTTTTTGATTTTTCGCACCGGTGCGGTCTGCACCCAGCGCATGATAGTTTGCGGCAGCGGCGATTGAAAGTCCAGCGTTTTTCCGGTGCGCGGATGCGTGAATTGTACATGCACCGCGTGCAGACATAATCTGCTTTCACCCCCCCGCCGCGCCGCCGGCGTGCCATAAAATACGTCCCCCACCACCGGATGGCCGATGGCCGCAAACTGCACGCGAATCTGATGCTTGCGGCCCGTGTGCAAGCGGCACCGAATCAGGCTCATTGCCCCGTTGGACTGCAATAATTGATAATCCAAAATGGCCGGTTTGCCCGCGGCGGCGCTGGGTATTGCGGGATTGTTCGGGCATACACGCACCATTCCGGATTCCGTTTCAAGCAGCCGATGTTCCAACCGCCCCGCCGGGGGCTTGGGCGTACCGTGCACCACGAGTTCATACTCTCTGGTGATGCTGTGAGTTCGGAATTGCCGCTTTAAATCAGCCAACGCCCGCACGCCGCGGGCCAGCACCAGCAGACCGGATGCGTCGCGGTCCAGGCGATGCACGAGATGGGCTTTGAGTTTCTGGTTATCCCGGCCAAGCACCCGATTTACTCCCGCCAGCAGGGTGGGCCGCTTTTCTTCGGCATGGGTTGCCGTCAGCAGTCCGGCGGGTTTTACCACCACCAGCACGTCGGAATCCGCGTAAATCGGGCGTACCGCATCATCAAGTCGGGCTAAATCCGCCCCGGTGCCGGCACGATTATTGTGAATCTGCGGTGTAATGCCGTCCGGCACGCCCTGCTTGAGAGAGCGCACCGGTTTGCCATTGAGAAACACGCGCGCTTCCTGGACCATTCGCCGGAGCGTCGTGGTTTTAGCCTGCGGATATTTGCGCCGCAGGAAATCCAGAATGGTGCGTTCATCGCTCATAACACATATACATATTAACAATTATAGTGGATTATTGGTAAACTGTCCGAATATCCGGTCAAAGTCATCGACGGAAAAATACTGGATAACGACCTTGCCCGCCCCCTTTTTGCGACTGGGAATAATACGCAGCTTGGTTCCCAGTTGACGGGAAATGCGTTGCTCCATATCCAGAACATTGGGTGTGCGCACCGTTCCGGTTTTGGAAGCACGGGCCGGGGCGGCGGCTCCGCTTTCGCGGGCAAGCGTTTCCAGGCGGCGGACGCTTAAGCCCTGCTGGGCGGTGAGGGTTGCCAGAGCGAGTTGGCGTTGGGCATCATCAATGCCGGCAAGAACTTTGGCATGGCCGGTGGAAATGGCCCCGGCGATGACCAGTTCCTGAATGGCGCCTGGTAAATCCAGCAGGCGTAAGAAGTTGGTAATGGTCGTGCGGTCTTCGCCAAGCCGCTGGGCCGCCTGGGCATGGGTGACGGAAAATCGTTCGATATAAGCCCGATACGCTTTGGCACGTTCAATGGGGTTGAGATCCTGGCGTTGGATATTTTCTATTAAGGCCCATTCGATTTGTTGTTCAGGAGTTGTATCGGCGCGGATAATGGCGGGAATGGTCATCAGTCCGGCAAGTTTGGCGGCTGCGGTGCGGCGATGACCGGCAACAAGCTGATAACGCTGCCCGACCTGCCTGAGCAGAACGGGTTGGAGAATTCCGTGCGTACGAAGAGAATTTGCCAACTCCGCTAATGCGGAAGAATCCATCGTTTGGCGTGGTTGATCAGGATTATCGTCAATTTGATCGATAGATATTTCGTAAACACGTAGATGTTGCTCTTCGGCGTAGGTTATATTTTGTGGGCTACTGGACTTTTTACCACCATTGGTAGTGTTTGAATTATCTTCTGGATGGGAGGGCTTTTGTCGATTTGTAATCAGTGCATTGAGTCCCCTACCGAGTCGTGCTTGTGCAGCCATGGGAATTTCTCCGTTGTTTTCTCAAACGATGTTCTACGTGGAACATTGTCTGGTATCACGTCATTTGCGTCAAGCCGGGAGTTTCACAAAAGTGTGACGGGCGACCGGATGAGGACGGGACAACAGACTTGTTTGTAAGAGCCTGTTTGAAAAGTTGCGAATTGGTTCAACGGATAACTGGATGATAAAAGCCATTTCGTGTCTGCTTCAAGCCAGGCGTAAATTTGCATCGCAGATTCCCCGGAGGATACATTCACAACAGGATCAGTTGTGCATGCGTACAATGCGAAATTGTGAGCATCATGATCTGCTTAACGAACTTAGAGTCTGTTGGGAAATTCCGCCGGGATCGCGTTGGGGCGGCAAACGGCTGCCTGCGGCGTTCTCGACCCTCAACATATTCCGGAATATGCTTCGGATCTGCGTCTTTGGATCCATTCATTTGCCAAGCCAGTGAACCCGCATCGGACTTTTCAAACAGTGTCTTCGTAATCGGAGCTGCTGTGCCGGCGAATGGGTGCCGGACAGGTTCCGTCCGTGGCTGGCTTATGGTTCTTCTTAGGAAGGTTTGCCACTGGTAGACGCTTGGCAACGGAGCCGCATGAGACCGTGAGAAGTGCAATTAATCTTGCGGATTAGCTCGCATAATGTTTGAAACAGGGTAGATGTTCCACGTGGAACATGAATTAAATTCAAAATCTCAGGAAGCGGAATTTAACCATACGCGAGCCAAACGGCCCAGCTCAATCCAGTTCATTTTTTGATATAACGCCAACGCCGGATCGTTTTCTGCGTCAACCTGCAGCAGGGGAGTTTTACCCATTTGTCGAATTCTAGCCGCCATATCATCAACCAGCTCGGCACCAAATCCCTGTTTGCGGAACTCAGGGAATGTAAAAACGCCCCCAATTTCAACGGTTGTCGGCAAAATCAGATCAAATTTCGCTAATGCGACTATTGTGCCATTGCTCTCATGAACATAAACATTACGGGACTCAATCCAGGCATCAACATTGGCGTCAAATAAAATGCCGCGCTCCTGACTGTACAATTTTCTCCAGCGGTTTAGAACGGGTTCATCGCCATCCCGGGCCAAACGGACTTTGCTGCTGAAAGCTGCGGGCTTTTCCGCAGGTAATGTCATCATAATATTGACGGTTTTGCGGGCAGCCGCCTTCCGGTTAACCATG